>JABABY010000136.1:0-244 GCA_014237955.1 Planctomycetota bacterium | reverse complement strand
GTCCTTTGGCAGCGGATTGCTAAGATGTTTGATCGATGGAGGTTATGCAGTCAGGCTCGGTAGAGCGGACTCCAACGGTGCAATAAAAATGTAATTTCAGGCATCCTGTTTGAAAATCTTGCTCTTGCAGTGATGTGTGGAACGCCAGTAGAGAGGGGTTTTGCGGGCCCTTCAATATAGATTTTATTTCGTGAAGGCAAGAAAGCTACCGCGAGTAAAGCATTCTGTTTTGATGGTCTGCAGA
>JABABY010000135.1:273-5743 GCA_014237955.1 Planctomycetota bacterium | reverse complement strand
AAAAAAGACCGGCTGAGGAATTTTACGATCTCGCACATGACCCGCACGAGCAGCGGAACCTTGCTAACAAGCTGCCGGAGTCTCTCAAAGCCGGGTTACGACAGAAGCTTACCGTCTTGCGAGCGGATCAGGGTGAAAAACCATAGATCGTCTCGTTGTTGCGTTGTGCAAGATAAGCAGTCGATATTTTCTGCAACAATAAGCTCACCGTCACCTTATTCACATCGATCTTCCAATCTGTTAGCCTGACAAAGCATTCAACTGCTTGACATATTCACGAAAGAGAGTGCCATCCATGAATCGTACATCGTCAATAATCCTCGCCATTTGTTTTTGCGTTTTGCGTATGCAATCGAGCGATGGAGCCCCGCCAACACCGGGATACAACCAAACCATTCCTCCCGAAATCATGACCCCCGAGACTGTAGAAACACGTATTGGGACGTTGAAATTTTTTGACGGTTTGCCAGACGATGCCACGGTAAAAACAGTTTACGATAATCTTGACTTTGCACGCGGGATGGAAGCATTTTTGCAGTTCGTACCGGCTGCGTCGCTTGAAGCATTGCGCGAGGGGTCCATTGAGCTTGGTAGCCGGCGGCCGAATCAAGTCGTGATCATGAATCAGCTCCTCGACTCGAATCCGCTCTTTCTTACCGGCAATACCGATACCGTCTATGCGATGAGCTTTCTAGATCTAAAACGTGATGGACCGACGGTGGTAGAAATTCCTCCTGGTTGCGGTCCCGGTACGGTCAATGATGCCTTCTTCCGCTTTGTCACTGATATGGGGGCACCCGGTCCAGACCGTGGCAAAGGGGGAAAGTACCTGATCGTTCCGGAGGGTTACCAAGGCGATCTACCGGAGGGTTATTTCACCTCAACCTCCCCTTCGTCGGTCAACTGGTTGATACTTCGCGGCATGCTCCAAGACGGGAAGCCCGACGCAGCTTCAAAGAATTTTCGAGAAGGGCTCAAAGTCTATCCCCTCAGTCAAAAGGACAATCCACCAAGAATGGAGTTTATTGAAGGCTCAAAAATTCCCTTCAATACAATCCATGCAAACAACGACAAATTTTTTGAAGAGATCAACAATGTGATCCAGAGAGAACCGGTCGATTTCATCGACCCGGAACTTCGGGGATTGCTCGCTAGCATCGGAATCCAGAAGGACAAACCCTTCGCCCCCGATGCGCGGATGCAACAAATCCTTTCTGAGGCGGTGGTTGTGGGGAATGCGACGGCAAGATCACTGAGTTTCAAACCGCGATCCGAGACAGTTTACCTCTACGATGATAGCACCTGGTATACCGCCTTCGATGGGGGTGACTACCGCTGGCTGATTGAGGACGGCAAAGGTGGCCGGAATCTTGATGCCCGCACCTTCTTTTTCTACGTTGCGACTGTGAACACGCCCGCGATGGTCAAAGAGATGATCGGTGTCGGTTCGCAATACGCTCTGAACGCACTCGATCAAGAGGACGCATATCTGGATGGGAGTAAAAACTACAAATTGAAGATTCCGAAGGATGTTCCGGCCAAAGATTTTTGGTCCATCGTCGTTTACGATCCGCAGACCCGCTCGGAACTGCAGACCGAGCAGCCCTTCCCGAGCAAGAACAACAAACGGGATACACTGGCAAGCAATCCCGACGGTTCGGTCGATATTTATTTTGGCCCGAAGCCCCCGGCAGGGAAGGAATCGAACTGGATCCAAACCGTACCGGGGAAAGGGTGGTTTCTCTGCCTGCGGCTCTACGGTCCTTTGAAGCCCTGGTTTGACAAGTCGTGGCGACCGGGCGAGATCGAGAAACTCTAGTTGGCCTTTCAGGCAGAGATACAACGAGCGGATGGGGAGGGATTCGAACCCCCGGTACGGTCACCCGTACAGCAGTTTTCAAGACTGCCGCCTTAGTCCACTCGGCCACCCATCCCAATCGGTTTCATGCGGGCCTTGCCCGAGAGTGTGACTCTACACGGCAATTTGTTGGCGTGTCAAACCGGGCCACTATTGTGCGGTGGAACGACCCGTTTTTTCTGCCCGCCACTGTAAAGCGCGTTGCTATTACCGCGTTGGTGATGCGAGTTGCCGATGCACAACGGCTCCGCAGCAACCGATTCGAGCGGGCCACCCATCGCTTGCGCACGCCAGGCGCCCCCACCGGCAGAAAGTCCGCCGCTCAGATCCAAGTCCCTATTTTCCGCGAGTTGGATAAACTGCTAGAACGACAATCGTCAGAAAATGGCTAAAATTCAGGGCTGGAATAAAATTAGACCTTTACATCTGAAATCCTTGGCCTTAAGCTGGCAGTCGCTGAAAGGGTTTTAACCGGTTCCTTGACCCTGCTGCCCATTCTGGAGTGCACAGGCTGCAGGTTCTCGAAAAGCATTCCATCACTCGGAGATGCATTGTGCAACAAATCGATGAAGCACGACTGGAAGCGGACCTCGAATACCGTTTCGGATATTTGGCAGAATTCATCGGTTTCAACGAAGAAGACATCGTTGCAATTCATAGTGCCGCCGGTCTTCTCGCTCCGCTGGTTCCGTCTCTGGTCGACGCGATCTACGAGAAACTCTTTATGTACGACGCGACAAAACGACATTTTGTTCCACGGCAGTCGGGCTATGATGGGTTCGTCCCGGACAGCCTCGATTCGTTGACTCTGGATCATGAAATGATCCAGTTTCGCAAAAAACACTTGGGAGCCTATCTCGCGAAACTAATCTCCAATACATACGACACACAATTCGTTGCGTATTTGAACTTTGTCGGAAAGATCCATACGTCGGAGGCCGGCAGTGCCCAGCTTGATGTGCCGTTGGTACAGATGAATGCCTTGATGGGATTTGTGTCCGATGCTCTCGTAACAACGATTCTCAGTTTTGATTTAGAGCACGATACAATGGCTCGAACGCTACGGGCGTTCAATAAGTTGTTGTGGCTACAGAGCGATCTGATCACACGCCATTACCAGAAAGAAACGAGGCCCACTTAGGCGCTTCCCGTCTTCTGCGAACGGTTGCTAACCTGAGCTTTCTTTTCAGGTAGAAAAATTGGCGTCCGAAAAAAAGCAGTCCTTTTTCGGTATGGTTTCTCCCGGTAAAGAGTGGCAGTTGTCGATTTTGCCGAATCGGCAGCCAGTCGTGCTGCTGTGGTGTCTGTGGCTCGCGGTTAGGCTAAAATAAGGTATAACAGTCCTGCCGGAGTGCGAGATTGCACAGAAAGATTGCCGCGGATCTGCTTATATGAAAAAAATCCGGTTTCCGATGCGCTTTGTCGGCTGCCTGCTGTTCGCGATGGTTGCAGTCGCTCTTTTGGTCGACTATTTCGTCGCCATTCCGACAGATGCGCGGGCCAGCTATGTGGGTAGCCGGACGTGTACTGAGTGTCACTCTCCACAGTTTCATCGCTGGCAACAGTCGCCCCACGACCGTGCCATGGATCTGGCTACTGACGAAACGGTACTCGGCGATTTTGAGGATGCCAGACTCACCTATCAGGGTGTTACTTCGCGGATGTTTCGCGACGGTGCGCGGTTTATGATCCACACCGAAGGTCCCGATGGCGACATGGCCGATTTTGAGGTGAAGTACGTCTTCGGCTTCGATCCGCTGCAGCAGTATATGGTTGAGTTTCCTGACGGACGCGTGCAGGTGCTGCGCGTGAGTTGGGATAGCAAACAAAACAAATGGTTCTACCACTATCCGCCCGATGTCCGCGACGAAAAACTGGCTCCTGACGATCGGCTGCACTGGACCGGTCGCATGTCAAACTGGCAGCAGATGTGCGCAGAATGCCATTCGACCAATGTGCAAAAAAATTATGATCCCGAACTCGCCTGCTATAAAACAACGTTTACTGAAATTGATGTCGGGTGCGAAACGTGTCACGGACCGGGTAGTTTGCATGTCGAGTTGGCCGAGTCACACAGCCTGTTCTGGGATCGCCATCACGGATACGGGTTGCCGAATCTCAAGAGCAAAAATGGCAAAATCGAAATCGAATCGTGCGCGCCGTGTCATGCGCGGCGACATCGCGTTGGTGCAGATTTTCGGCCCGGCGGTGAGTTGCTGGACTATTACGAACCGGCGCTGTTGCGAGAGGGACTCTATCACGCTGATGGTCAGATCCAGGATGAAGTGTATGTCTACGGATCGTTTCTGCAAAGCAAGATGCACGCCAAGGGGATTCGCTGCACCGATTGCCACGATCCGCATTCAACGCGACTGAAGCACGAAGGCAACCAACTCTGTACCTCCTGCCACCAACACCCTGCGGGCAAGTACGATGTTCCGGCACACCACCACCACCAGACCGGTTCGCCCGGCGCAGAGTGCGTCGCGTGCCATATGCCCGAAACGCACTACATGCTTGTTGATCCGCGGCGCGATCATAGCATCCGGATTCCACGGCCCGATCTTTCGGTTGCTCTCGGGGTACCCAATGCCTGCACGCAGTGTCATCTAAAAATCGAAAATCGTGGCACGGGCCCCCGCTATGCCGATCTGTTGGCATCTGCCAACGCCGGGGATGGTGTGGCCGAGAAGGCGATCGACCAGATCGATGCGGAAATGCTCACAGCAACCGAAAAGTGGTACGGAAAGGCGGAAGAGAAGGTGCCCCACTATGCCTGGGCCTTCGACGCGGCCCGCAAGGGCAAGCCGGAGGCAGAAGAGTTGCTGACCCGATTGTTACAAAACAAAGAGACCCCTCCGATCGTGAAGGCGACCGCCATCGAACACCTCGCACAGATCAACAGCCCCAGCAGCCGGGCGTTGGTGGTTGCCGGTCTTGCCGATGAAAATCCGCTCATCCGTGGGGTGTCCATCAGGAATTTGCAGCCGGATGCCGAGGCCGCCGATGCGCTCATCGCAGCCGTCGCTCCACTGCTTAGCGATCCTGTGCGGATGGTCCGCAGCAGTGCAGCACAGGTGCTAGCACCCCTGAGCCGTTCACTTGCGCCCGATATTCGCCGCGCCTTTGAGCGGGCAGCCGAGGAGCTCAAAGCGGCTCAGCGGGCCGATAACGATCTGGCCTCTGCTCACTACAACCTGGGGAATTTTTCGCTCGATCTAGCGCATTCTCCGCGGGCTGCAGACCAATACAGGCAAGCACTCAAGATCGATCCCCTCTTCTTTCGGGCCCGTTTTAATCTGGGCATGCTCTACAGTCGGACCAAACAGGACAAATTAGCCGCTGCCGAATTTAGGCGACTTACCGAGCAGGATCCTGAAGCCAGTTTGCCCTGGTACCGGCTGGGACTGAATTTGGGACGGATGGGCCACTTCAAAGAAGCGGAAAAGGCCCTGATGCGGGCCCATACATTAGAGCCAAATAATTTTGACTATTTGTATGGATTGAGCATATTCTTCATAGAGATCGGCAACCTGGCCGAAGCGGAGTTGCGGGCCAGGGAGCTGCTGCAACTGGCCCCAGACTCGTCCCGTGCAGCCGACTTGATGCGGG
>JABABY010000135.1:0-263 GCA_014237955.1 Planctomycetota bacterium | reverse complement strand
AGGCGTTGCTATGGGTGAGAATCAGACGGTTCAGGTAGGCGACGATCGTTCCAGGCGGGCGTTGTGGCGGGTTTCGTTTTCTGTCCGGCGACTGGTCTTAATTGGTTACATGGCCCTCATGTTTTTGACCACCCACATCCCACTCATCCACGCTGCGACGACTGAGGATGTCAGTTGGCTCGACAATCTTTTTATGGGTCTCGTTCGTTTTGGTCACGGCATGCAATTGGAAAGCCCCGACAAGTGGTTCCACTTTTGCGCGT
>JABABY010000134.1 GCA_014237955.1 Planctomycetota bacterium | reverse complement strand
AGCAATTCCACCAAGGTAAAGCCGCCACGGCGGTTTAAAATCTTCTTACAACGTTTCATGTTCTATTCTCCTAATGCTGAGGGCCCCTCTTCGTGTCCCTTACCAAAGCCTCTGTTCTTAATAGCTACGCAACCGATTCACAAAATACGACGCGGAAGCGTCATCCAGATCCAACGGCACCGGCTTGTTTGATCTTGAGGATGGCCACAGGCCGCTACCAGCATTATACCGGCCACCGCAAAATTACCTCAACCAAATTGCGATGCATGTTCCTAACCACAAATACTAAAGAAACTTAGGGTATTTGTCAAGCATTTATCTGCCTGCAAGGACCCACGCGTGGGTTCAAAACAGCGGAAATTTAACTATGGATCCTCGTTAATGGCTCACCCCTCGAGATGATCTCCGCCTCTTTTTCCGCCAACCAGTCGAAACGTGCCGCGACCTCAGCCGCCGGTACAAAACCATGGGCCAGCTGCAAATAGATCGCGTGATGCCCCGCTTCGGACTCAAAAAGACTCGCGTAAAAGTCAGCCAATTCGGCATCGGCTAGCGACTCTTTGAGGATGGCAAACCGTTCGCAGGAGCGGCCTTCAATCAAGCCGGCCACCAGGAGCCGATCGAGCGCCCTTTCGGGTTCTCTGCTCCGAATGAGCTCTCCAAGTTTTTTGCCGTACGAGGAGGGTTTGAGGCGACGATACACAATCCCACGACGAGCCAACAGTTCTAAAACCAGACGGAAATGCTCGAGCTCCTCAACCACAATCTGTTCCAATTCCCGACATAAGGGATCGCCTCGGTCGTCGTACGCACAGATCAAATTCAGTGCCGTGCGGGCAGCCTTTTTTTCGCAGTGGGCGTGATCGAGAAGCACCTCCTCGAGATGCAACTCAACCTGGTGGATCCAACTTGGGTCGGTTGCTGTCTTGAGTCCTAGCATCGTGTTTTCCCCAAATCGGTCTCGGTTGGCGCCGCAACCGGGAATAGAAACCGCGGCGCAAAGCGGTAGAATCAACCCCGATACAAACCGCTAGGCTAACGCAGCAACTGGCAAAAAGTCAATGAATCCCGGCTCGGCTCCGTGAGGATGACACATTGCTCGTTAGAATCACCTAAAGCTATCCAAAACGTCCGCCCTTAGCTTCCATTCCAGGAAAGTTGCATTGATGCAACCTTTTGAAATCATCGCCCATCGGGGTGCCTCGTTCGACGCGCCAGAAAACACGCTTGCATCGGTCGAACTTGCCTGGCAACAGGCTGCCGATGCGGTGGAGATCGATTGCCGGCTCACACAAGACGGACAGATTGTTGTAATCCACGATCGCAATACGCTGCGGACTTCCGGAGAGTCGCTTCGCGTCGATAAACAACCCCTAAAAAAACTCCGGCATCTCGATGTGGGCCTTTGGAAGGGGCCGCAGTTTTCAGGCGAACCGTTACCGCTGCTCTCGGAGGTCATTGGCTCGATGCCGGTCGGTCGCCGTCTTTTCATCGAGGTAAAATGTGGCCCTGAAATTATCCCGCCACTCACTGAGTTGCTTTGCAGCGGGGGAGGGCGGCTCGATCGGTTTGTTGTCATCTCGTACGACCGGCTGGTTGTGGGTCAAATAAAAGAGCAGTTGCCCTTGGTCTCGGCGCTGCTCGTCGGCCGCTGCGGAATACGAGCTAGCGCGACAGGCTCCACGATTGCCAAACTCATCGAGATAGCACGCGACTGCAAACTCGATGGACTCGACCTCGATGCGGCGTGTCGGATCGATGCAGAGGTGCTCGACGCAATCAACCATGCAGGCCTCGCGTGTTACTGCTGGACTGTCGATGCACCGGACCGGGCAGCGCAACTCATCGCCCTCGGCATAAAGGGCATCACCACCAATCGACCCGGCCTGCTCCGAGAGCAACTTACCGAGGACCAGGCCTAAAAGCCCGAGTGGAAGTGACGCGTCCCGACCCAGCTTCGCCCCACTTTGCAGACCTGTCCATTTTCGCTAGGTTGCTCTAGCCAACATTTAATCTAAGGAGCCTCTCATGCAAAAAAATCAGAAACAAACGGTTGCCGTCATCTTGCTGCTGGCTGCTGCGATCGGGCTGGTCGCTCTGGCCCCCGCCGATGGGCCCACCGACGAGGACGCACCGGCCATTCTGGGCAAGTGGTCCTGGTACAAGGGCGTCATGCAAGTCAACGCGGATGGTACCTGCCACTGGAAAGGCCCGAATCACGAGGAGCATGGGAAGTGGACGAAACCGACCCGCTATCTCTTCAATTGGGGCGAAAAGGGGAACGACTGGAACTACTTGAACGTCGATGCAGAGGGACGGCTTTCAGGAAAATTCATCAAATGGGGCGGGGATCTTCAGGGAACGCGCATAGAGCCATAAATCGCCTCTGATATGTAAAAACGGGCGAAAGGGGCCAGTTTGGGCGACGTTTCCGCTGGCCGCTGCCACCCGAATGTTTGAACTATACTTGAGAGAATATCCTCCAAGGACTTCGGCTCGCCCCTTTTCAGATCTGAAGTTGATTGTGCATGTTCCCGTTTTAGGTAAAGGGCTCGGCAGGTGAATATCTGTTGGCCATGGATCACAGCATTGAGGCAACGATGCAAGTGCAAAATTTTCGGTTCCAGCCGCTATTATGCCTGACCGTGAGCGTGGTGCTCGCTCAAACGCTCTTTGCGACAGGCTGCCACCAAAACAGTACGAAGACGAAATCACATCCACCTGTCACCGTCGCGCATCCGGAAATGCGTGACGTCACCCTGTACCAATATTTTACCGGGAGAGTGGAAGCGATTGACTCCGTAGATGTCCGAAGCCGAGTTTCCGGATATCTTAACAAAATAAACTTTAAGAGTGGTTCCGATGTGCGGTCTGGCGACGTCCTTTTCATCGTGGACCAGCGTCCCTTCCAGGCACAGGTCGATGAACAGAGTGCAACCGTCGACCAGGCAAAGGCCCAGCAGAAACTCGCCCATATCCAGTACCAGCGGGATATCGGACTACAGCAAAAAGACCCTGGAGCGATCGCCCAGGTCTCTGTCGATAAATCAACTGCAAATGTTGGCGTCCAGGATGCCAACGTCTTGCAGGCACAAGCCCAACTCCAAGAAGCACAGCTCAATCTTGATTATTGCAGCGTGACCGCCCCCATCACAGGCGTTGTCAGCCGCAACTTAGTCTCGATCGGAAATCTGATCACTGGAGGCAGTGAACAGGCAACTCTGCTCACTACCATTGTTTCTGTGGATCCGATGTATGCGTACTTTGATGTGGATGAACATACGATCGAACGCATCGAAAAATCGATTCGTGAGGGAAAACGGCCACCGATCGAATCGAAAAAGATTCCGGTTGAATTGGGACTCTCCGTCGATAAGGGAAAATATCCCCACAAGGGATACGTCGATTACACAAACAACCAGTTCACCAGTGATACGGGAACCCTTCAGGTCCGCGGGGTCTTTTCCAACCCAAAACCAAAAGATGGCCATCGGATCCTGATCGCTGGACAGTTTGTAAAGATTCGCGTACCGATCTCCACCGGCCCCCAACTGCTAATCAACGCTAACGCAGTGGGGCAGGACATTGTTGGTCCCTACGTGGTCGTCATCGATGGCGACCAGAAAGCACACTACCAGTATGTGGAACTAGGACAAGAAATAGAGGACATGCAGGTCATCAACAAAGGGCTCTCGACAACAGATTGGGTCGTCATCGATGGCCAACACAATGCCCGGCCGGGAGGCGTGGTCGATATGCACGAACAGGGGACCTCAAAGAAAAATGCGGATACCGCCGAGAACCCCTCGGGGACGAGTAACAACTCGAACACTTCCGGGGAGACCGGCAACTGACTCTTTGTCGATGTGCCCAGAGCCATCAACGCACCTGACACCATTAGCGTGAGCTACGTATGTTTTCGCGATTCTTTATCGAGCGGCCCATCTTCGCGAATGTGATCGCTATTGTGACAGTCATTTTGGGCGTGGTCACGCTTGTCCGTCTGCCCATCGAGCAATACCCGCAAATCACGCCACCAACGGTACAAGTTACCGCCATCTACCCCGGGGCCAATGCAAAAGTCTTGGCAGAAACGGTTGCACAGCCGATTGAACAACAGGTCAACGGCGTCGAAAACATGCTCTACATGTCGAGCACCTGTTCGAGCAACGGAACATATACACTGACGGTCACATTCGATATCGGCACCGATCTGGATATCGCCCAGATCCTTGTGGAAAACCGTGTTGGCATCGCCAATCCTCTATTGCCCGAAGAGGTAAAACAGCAGGGCGTCATCACACAGAAGCAATCGACCGATATTGTGCTCATTGTTGCCCTCACTTCACCCGATGGCACTGTCAACGATCTGGCACTTAGCAACTACGCAACCGTTCGCATCCAGGAGGAGTTAGCACGGATTCCGGGAGTCGGCAGCATCACTGTTTTCGGCAGTGGCGATTATTCGATGCGGATTTGGCTGGACCCGGGACAACTTAAATCTCGCAATCTAAGCGTGCAAGATGTGCTTAAGGCGGTAAAAAGTCAAAATGTTCAGGTTGCTGCGGGCACCCTTGGTGCACCACCAGCCCCCAAGAATACTGAATTCGAATTAACCCTCAACGTAAAAGGAAGACTCACGGACGTCACAGAGTTTGAGAACATCATTCTCAAAACCGGTGACAATGGGAATCTTACCTACCTCAGGGATGTTGGCCGGGTCGAACTCGGCAGTAAAGATTACAGCATCTACTGTAAAAAAAATGGTCTCCCGTGTGCCGGTGTAGCCGTCTACCAATTGCCTGGAGCAAATGCTCTCGCTCTGGCTGAGGCACTCCAGGATAAAATGGTCGAGTTGGCCGAGCTATTTCCGACTGGGATCGTGTACGACATCCCTTTCAATACCACCACATTTGTTAAGGCGTCCATCGACGAAGTCTACTTGACCCTGTTCGAGGCGGGCATACTGGTCCTGGTGGTCATTCTTGTTTTTCTTCAGGATTGGCGAGCAGTCATGGTGCCGGCCACCACCGTCCCGGTTACGATTATCGGGGCCTTCGCTTTTTTTGCCGTGTTCGGCTTTACCGTCAACATGCTCACACTCTTCGGACTCATTCTGGCGATCGGCCTAGTGGTCGACGATGCCATCATAATCGTCGAGAATGCGTCCCATCATATTTCCGGTGGAAAGAATCCCAAGAACGCAACTATCCAGGCCATGAAGGAGCTTTTTGGCCCGATCATCGCGACTTCCCTCGTGCTCATGGCGGTCTTTTTGCCCTCAACGTTTCTCACCGGCATCGTTGGGCAGATGTACCGCCAATTTGCGCTCACGATCGCGGCTACAGCGATTATCTCTACGATCAACGCATTGACACTCAAACCGGCCCAGTGTGCCGTTTATTTGCGCCCCCCGAAAAAGCCGGGTATTTTTGGCCGCACGTTCAACCGCTTTTACGATGCGTCGGAGCGGATGTATTGTGCCCTCATCGGGCGACTGGTTCGCTGGGTGCTGCCGACCATGATTGTCTTTGTCGGACTCTTTGTGGTAACGGTCTGGTGGTTTAGCGAGATGCCGACCGGCTTTCTTCCTACGGAAGATCAAGGGTATCTGATCGTCGCGGTAACACTCCCCCCAGCTGCCTCCCTAGAACGGACCGGTAAGGTCACGGACGAAATCGAAAAGATTCTTGCAGCAACACCGGGGGTCCAGGACACGGTAATCATCGGTGGCCATGCCTTGCTCGACAATGCGACATCCTCCAATGCAGC
>JABABY010000133.1 GCA_014237955.1 Planctomycetota bacterium | reverse complement strand
TCCGAAATAAATTGAAGGGAGAAATTCATTTTGAAAGACCAGAGCAATGGGATGGAAAAGAAGAGGAAAACACAAACGAAGAGTTCATTCGTGTTTTGAAGGAGTACATTGAAGATCCTCCAAGCCAAGTTTTTTCATCTTCTTGTAGAGCGTTGTTCGATTGATTCCCAACACCTGGGCTGCTTCATTTCGATTCCAATTATTGCCCGTAAGGACTTCAAGAATAATTTGTCGCTCCGGGCCTTCGAGTGCTTCCTTGAGAGTGCTTCCTCTGCGGCGCACCTCTGCCTTGGAGGCGACCGCAGAATGTGATGGTCGATCATGCACGCTTTCCGGAAGATCTTCTGGCACGATGGTTTTCCCTTTTCCCAAGAGGACTGCCCGCTCGACAATGTTCTGGAGCTCTCGGACGTTACCGGGAAGCGGGTATTGCTGTAAGGCATGTATTGCCTCTTCAGAAAAACCATCAACTTGTTTCCCCGATTCGTCACAGATCATTTCAAGAAAATGACGTGCAAGTATGGGAATATCAACAATTCGATTGCGAAGTGGCGGCAAATCAAGATTGATTACATTGATGCGGTAGAATAAATCTTTGCGGAAATCGCCTCGTTCAACCAACTCCTCAAGGTTTTCGTTAGTCGCAAGAATGACCCGGATATCAGCAGTAAATGTTTTGCTGCCGCCCACCTGCTCAAACTGGTATTCCTGCAACACCCGCAGCATTTTAACCTGCATCGCTGGACTGGCCGTGGCAATCTCATCGAGAAAAATGGTTCCGCCTTCGGCCTGGTGAAATTTTCCCTGCTTATCACTATTCGCCCCGGTAAAAGCGCCTGCAACATGGCCAAATAGCTCGCTTTCAAGTAGTGATTCGGGCAACGCGCCGCAGGCAACTTCAACAAACGGTTTGTCTCTCCGCGAACTACGACGATGGATCGCTCGCGCAAGCATTGATTTTCCAGTCCCACTTTCGCCCGTTATCAAAACGGTCGATTTTGTATCTGCCACACTGTTGATAATTTCGAAGAGTCTCTGCATGCGGTGATCGTGACCGATCACATTATCCATGCCGAAACGCAGGTCAAGCTGGGCTTTAAGTGTGTCATTTTCTTGAAGCACTTTCCTCTGAGATAGCGCACGATCAATCGCAACTTTAAGCTCATCATCGATCAATGGTTTTGAGAGAAAGTCGAATGCCCCGCAACGAATTGCCTCCACTGCTGTTTCCACAGAACCATAGCCGGTCATGAGAATAACAAACAGGGAAGGATGGTGTTCGCGACAGTAGGAAAGAAACTGGAATCCATCACCGTCGGTAAGGCGAATATCACAAATGGCTAGATCAAAGGCATGGCTATCGATGGCGTCTGTCGCGATCTTAAGGGTTGCCGCTTCAACAACATCAAATCCCTCGCCTCGAAGCCAATCTGCCATCGATTTAAGTACATGGAGGTCATCATCAATCAACAAGAGCGAACCTTTGCACATCGTTTTCTCCCTGCCTGTAATTTTTTCTGCGGAGCCGGTCCATCCCATCTCGAAAATCATTATCTGGAATGGATGGGGCTTTGTTGTGGAGCGAACCTGTCGATCCACGTTTCGCCAAAGCTGTTGGGGAGAAAACGCCATGGCTGTCGTAATTTATGTACGTCACTCAGGCCGTTGCGTCAAAGGAAACGGAGTTCTCCGAGAACAGGGCTCGAACATTGGTCGCAATGGATCGTTAAGATCTGTAAAACGATTACTTTCATTACAATCCCCATGCGCTTCAGGGGGGTCTCGAGATGGCTCGATACAACAGGCCCCTGCAGTTTGGCTTGCGCAATAAGGTGAAAGGTATTTATCCAAGCACCACTGAATTGCGTTATATCCTTTAGACTGCTACATTTACCGATTGGCAACTTTTTGTTTATTCTTTTGCACAATGAATACAATATGGGCAGCCCCTCGGTATAGGAATTCAATGCTATAGGAATTCAATATGAGCATCTCCATCCTCGTTGCGGACGACCACCAGATGGTGCGGTCGGGGCTCTCTAGCCTATTTGCCGAAACAGATATCAAAATCATCGCGGAGGCTGTCGATGCAAAAGAAGCGGTTGAAAAAACACTCTCCCATAAGCCGGATGTTGTTCTTCTTGATGTTCGGATGAACGATAATAGTGGGCTGGATGCTTTAGGGAAAATTAAGCAGCATCTTCCCGATACTCCAATCGTCATCCTTTCAACGTATGATAACCCCACCTATGTAGCCCGTGCCCTTGCCTTGGGCGCCAGTGACTATGTTACCAAGGGTACCGGACGCGAGGATTTGATTTGTGTCATTCGGGCTGCCGCCAGCGGCGAATCACCTGTCAAGTCAGGACTGTTGTTCAATATTGCCGCCACCTTAGGATCCAAACAGCCGGTCGGGGAAGATGTTCCACTGACCCGCCGAGAATCCCAGGTACTGCGCCACATTGCCCTGGGATTGAGCAACCGCGAAATTGCTACTTCTTTGAATATAAGTATTGAAACGGTCAAGGAACACGTCCAGAACATTCTTCGCAAGGTTCGTGTGTCCGACCGTACGCAGGCAGCCGTCTGGGCCGTGCGACGGGCCCTTGTTTAAAAGCTCAGCCAGCTCGTGGATGGGCGCTCTCGTAAACCTCCCGCAATTTAGCGGTGCTCACGTGGGTATATATTTGCGTTGTAATCAGACTTTTGTGCCCCAGCAACTCCTGCACCGTGCGGATATCGGCTCCTCGATCCAGTAAGTGGGTGGCAAAACTGTGGCGCAGCGTATGTGGGCTCGTCCGCTGGTCTAGGCCACAGAGCTTTAGATATTTTTCCAACATACGACCCACACTTCTCGCGGTGAGCCTTCGCCCAAAGCGATTGAGGAAGATTGCATCTTGATCGGATTCGGCGCCTTCTGGATTAGGATTACGGACCGGGAGCCATTTTTTTAATGCCAAAATCGCATATGAACCAAGCGGGCAGAGACGTTCTTTACGCCCTTTGCCACGTACTCGGATTAACCCTGACTCCAGATTCAGATCGGCTTCAGAAAGGCCTACTAATTCGCTAACTCGCAATCCTGCTGAATACATCGTTTCAAGCAACGCACGATCCCGCTTTCCAGAAGGGGTTGTAGCTGGCGGAGCCTCAAGCAAACGCCCTATTTCCTCATCGGTTAATAAATGCGGTAAATGTCTTCCTGATCGTGGATTGCGTAGCGGCTTAGCGACATTCGATTCCACCCAGCCTTCCCGAACCGCAAAACGGAAGAAGCTGCGAAGACATGCCAGTCGCCGAGAAATGGTAGACTTGGCATAACCGCACCGCTGGAGCTCTGCAATAAACCCTCGCAAATCCAGGGTTGTGACATCTGCTACCGAGGGACAATCGCCACTTACCTCTTCCAAGTGGGTCGTCAGTATGCTGAGGTCTTCCTGATAACTTTTGAGCGTTAATTGAGATGCATTTCGCTCAACTCGAAGGAATTCTATAAATCTTTTTGCGGCCTCAAGCATGGTGGGGGGACATTATTGTTAGAACAATTCGTCCTTGTCCGTTGTCAGGGGAAGATCAAAACGCTTGTCAGATAGCTTAGCCTCCTGACTAATCCTCTGGCTTAGTACGGCAGCATCGTACCAACTAAAACTCAAATCCGGGTTTGAAGCATAGCGGCCAAGAGTTCGCAAAGCGGCGCCACGACTAGCATCATCAAACAAGAACACATAGCGCTCGTCGCCTTTGACCAACGCTATGACATTGATATCCTGAGACACAGTTGGTGTTCTCCTTGATGGTGCGAGGCGAATAACCTGGTCGATCTATTCATCAGTTAAAGGTAGGGCGATGCATGTGTCACCACGCTACTTATCGACCATTTGCGTATGTTCGCGCCACTCCGGATTTTTGGTCTTTCTAGAACGTCTTGAAAAATCCAATGCCGTTAAAACACAAAAACCGCATCGTGTGTTTTATCGGAATAGTCGGTACAGGCATTGCTGTTGATAGCTGGAGGATTTTCGCTAAACCGAACCCCATCATCGCTAGCAATAGCGCAAAAACCGGGCATAGGTGCCATGAAGACGGCAAAGAGCCGGATTCGGAGCCTCTTGGCGCCAAGAGGTCTCACGTAGCGTTAGAAGCCATCCTGGTTGATTTTTCTCGCATCAGGCGTCTCGGGTGCCCTGCAACAGACAAAATGGGCTTCTCTTTCTATGAACGCCCAGTGATCCATGGGCTCTGGTAGCACTCGAGTGCCTGCAGCTTTAGTGGCAATTGCTTGCTGATAGCCAAAAATAGAGTAGAAAAATTTCAATAGGCTTCAAAAACCTTGAAGATGCCGACTTCCTCATTGGACGTATCAAAAGATCGGCGTTGCAAACTTTTTTCAGAAGCATGGGTTCTACAAGCTGCGCGGTGGTCATTAAGCCCACTTGTGCGAAGCCCTATAGCACGAAAGCAATCACCACTTTCTTCTGATGTGAAAACACTCTGCTAGCTGGTACGGTACGACACTCCTCACCTCAAGCGACAGATCAACTGGCCTAGACCCTAGTATTGCATTTTGTCACACTTGCTTGCCCTCCAATACATCGTCGCGCTGGACTGACCGTTACATGGCCCTGAAACTAAAATCGGTGCCCGGTTCTCTGATGCCCAAAGCTCTCTCTATCTTGAGAATCCTGTTCCTGGCGATATTTGCTGTCCCTGGATGCACTTCCCCAATGTTGGACTTGGAGAGATATCGCGGCACTGGTTTCGAGGATCAGCAGGCGGAAGAAGCCGCTAGCATACGCCCGACCGAAGCCGAAAAGTCTTCAGAGGCCCTCGGTACTTTTTCAACCCGTGCTCGCCAAATTGAAAAGAATCTGGGATATTGACTTAGATACCTCGCTAGCGTGTCATTCAAGTTCCACGTGCTGGCATTACAAACGCTTAGTGACATTCGCAGATGTTGTGTTAGGTATTTACCCCTGACGCTTTCCACATGCCTCTTCTTCCAGATTGACTAATGCACCGTTATCAGAAATCGTTTGAAGATCTTTGCCGGTTTGTGCGAGAGACTTCACTATTGGCTTCCACCCTGTCCTTGCTGGGTTGGGACGAGCGCACTGGACTGCCTGAAGCGGCTTCTGAATATCGGGCTGACCAAATGACCCTGTTGGCCGGATTAATTCATCGGCGCAGAACCGATCCACAGGTGGGTCGATGGCTTGACGAACTGACCGATACGCCACTCAATGCCGAAAAACATTCAGATACCGAAACGGTCATCCGGGAATTAAAGAGGCAGTGGAGTCGACAGATCAGACTTCCCACATCATTGATTGAAAAGCTAACCCATGCTTCGGTACGCGGACAACATTTCTGGCAGGAGGCACGTAGGCAGAATGACTTTACAATTTTTCAGCCAGCCCTCGAAGAGATCGTGGACCTCAAACAGCAGGAGGCCGATGCTCTGGGATTTACCACTTGCAGATATGATGCGCTTTTGGAGGAATATGAGCCCCATGAAACAACAAATAACGTTCAGGGTATTTTGGAAGGCCTGCGGGCCGAGCTTGTACCCTTTATTCATAAAATCATGGGTTGTGAGAAAACGCCGGAAAACGCTTTCCTTGCCAACCATTATCCGATTGGAGATCAAAAAAAATTGGGCCGGCAGGTTGCTGAAACACTAGGCTTCGATTTCACCAGAGGTCGCCTTGATACAACCGCACATCCCTTTTGTAGCAATCTTGCGCCACACGATACTCGCATTACAACGCGGTATGATGCGTATTGCTTCCCTACTGCTTTCTTTGGGATTCTGCATGAAGCTGGCCATGGTATTTACGAACAGGGATTGCGCGTCGACTGGTATGGATTGCCGCCCGGAAAA
>JABABY010000132.1 GCA_014237955.1 Planctomycetota bacterium | reverse complement strand
TCACATTCTGTCGCATCGGGATCCGGCACACGATCAGCTACTGAAAGTACCTGCCCGGGATTCGTTCCCCAGGTGACCTGGGGCTGAATATCGGCCGCGCAATACCGTTCGACTCGGTCATACGCCGCCCCCTCATCGGTCGGCAGTTGCCGCCAACGCTCGACGGCTAAATCAAAATCGTCGGGAGAAAATTCTCTGGCTCGCAAATATTCGAATGTGATCTCATCTGGGGCAATCAATCCGCCGCGGGCTCCGGCTTCAATCGCCATATTGCAAACCGTCATCCGCTGCTCCATCGCAAGGCTCCGAACCGCACTGCCGGTGAACTCCAGGATGTAGCCAGTTCCGCCGGCAGACGTCAATTGCCCTATGATATAAAGGACCAGATCTTTTGCGCTCACCCCGCGGGGCAAAGCACCTTCTACGCAAATCTCACACGTTTTTGGTTTGAACTGCCGTAACGTCTGGGTTGCCAGAACGTGCTGCACCTCGCTAGTACCGATACCGAATGCCAGAGCACCGAAGGCGCCATGGGTGGAAGTGTGGCTATCGCCACAGACAATCGTCATTCCCGGCTGCGTCAGACCGAGCTCAGGTCCGATAATGTGAACAATACCCTGCTCAGGATCCTGTAGATCGTACATGCGGATGCCAAACTCCCGACAGTTGTTCCGGAGCGTATCGACCTGCATGCGCGCAATGTCGTCTGCAATGGGAAGCGACCGGTCCGATGTGGGCACATTGTGATCCGGCGTCGCCACCGTTAATTCCGGCCTGCGGACTCTACGGCCCTCGTTGCGCAATTGCTCAAAGGCCTGTGGGCTGGTCACCTCGTGTACCAGTTGCAGATCGATATAAAGAAGGGTCTGGCGATTCGGCTCATGATAGACAACATGATTATCCCAGATTTTTTCAAAGAGCGTCCTGGGGCGGGATGTCACAGTATCTTCAGATGCAGCCATTGACTTTGAAAAATTTTATAAAAAAGTGTCTCTGCTTAAACGCGCAAAGGGCAAAGGAAACCCTTCGCTACCGGTATCCAGGGGTGATGCAGCAACTGTCCACCGAAGGCATTATACCTCTCGCGGTCCCCATCAAGCAGGCCCAGTGGGAACGGTTTCTTTAGAGACCACCAAAAATTGCTCAAAGAAAACCGTTCAAGCGACCCTGCGGCCTGACACCGACTGGGCTAGGTGGTCGATTTCTTCATGAGAAATTGTCCGGTATTGGACCGACTGCTCCTCGCCCTCAGATAACTCCTCCTGGAAGATTTCCGTCGCATGATGCAAAATGCGGGGAAAATAAAACCAAGCTCCTGAACATGGCTTTAGTATCTGCGGTGTGTGCATAATTACCAGATCGGTACCGAGAAGGGCGTTTGCCATACGTGTAAGCCCATCACCAACATCACCAGGTACAAGCTTTATTTTCGCACCGCTACCGTGAAGGCTTTGATGCGCATGTTTAAGATGAAGTGGCTTGAGATTGGTGCTACGGGCATCAAATGGGTCGATTCCCGTATACGCTATCTGAGCCATGTGACCCTGGAGCCTGCCAGCCATCGCAATCAGTCGCAACGTCCGATCGAGATTGCCGATTCCTAGTTCCAATATTGACGTCACGCGTTGTCGCCGGACTGCACGATAGAGTACACGGTCGGACTTTGGCTTCGAAAAATACACCAGGTGAATGTTTTTCAATTGACCTAAAAGAGACAAGTCGCTTTCCTCCTGCTACCTTATTTGCTATTCACTAGGGCTATCATTAAATTTCGTCCAGACCGCAGACCAAAATAAAGTCCAAATTATCTTGGCAAGAATGCGGGTGATTTTGTGAGAAATTCAAAGGAGAACATGTCCTTGCCACTACTTCCAATCTGGCAATTCGACCAAAAAACCTATACCGCCGCGGAAACCAATAAAATCGCCACCCAGGTCGCCGAGCAATTCGCCTCGGCCATGCAATCCGCACAAGTTACCAGCGACAACTGGTCCAACGAACCGTTAGCAGCGGCACTGGTCGAAACCGCATCCGTACATTGCCTTGTCCAACTCACTGCCACCGGCTGGTGGGGCCCCTCAAACCAACTGCCGAGTACCATTCTCTGGGAGATTGCCGGTGAGTGGCTAGAGACGGGGTGGCTGCAAACCCGCGCACGCGAAAAACCGCTCGGTTACGCCGGTGATTATGCACTGCTTGAAGCGATCATCAACGAAACGTGTACGCGGAACCCGATCGGACAAATTTTCGATCGTTTTTTTCTCCGACAAGCGGCCCCGGCAGCAGTACGCCACCGAACCCGTTTGGTTGCGCGCACTCTGGCTACGGATTGTGTCAACAAAAAGGGCTCACACTATTCCGTCGTCAGTATTGGCTGTGGCCCTGGCCTGGACATTCGCCGTGGAATCGAAATGCTGCCAGAGGACCTCCGGCAGACACTCGAGGTACGATTGCTCGACCTCGACGATGAAAGCCTCAACTATGCAAAAGAATCGCTAAGAGCCACAATAAACCCGACACAAATACACACCTACCGGGAAAATCTCTCGCGACTCGCCCGAAAACCTGAGGCGAGAGCGATGCTCAAGAATCCTCAGCTTCTCGTATGCACCGGCTTTTTTGACTATCTTGAAAAAAATACTGCCGTGGAGCTTCTACGTTTTTTCTGGGACCAACTTGCCACCGATGGCCAACTTCTGGTTGGTAATTTTATGCCAAATCACCCAACGCGTGCTTACATGGAGTGGATTGGCAATTGGTATTTGACCTACCGGACACCCGCTGAAATGGAAGATATGGCCCTGGAAGCCGGAATTCCTCCAGACTGCCAAGCGATTGGCACCGAACCAACGGGATGCAATTTATTTCTTCAGGCGAGCAAAGCGTAATCATAATCTTTACGGCAACAACTACCTCAACGTGGAAGTGTGAGCGGGATTGACTAAAGACGCATTACCCAGCAAGCTACAGCCCAGAACGCTCGGTTTTCTTCCTCCCTTTATTCTTGAATTGCTCGGTATTTTTCCATGTCTGATTATTCTGCACAACTTGCCAGCGCTATTGACGATGGCGCTGCCCGCATCGGCATTATTGGTCTCGGCTACGTTGGCCTGCCACTGATCGATGCCTTTGCCATCGCCGGATTTCGGACGTTAGGTTTCGACACAGATGAGCGGAAAATCGACCAACTCCTGGCCGGTGAAAGTTATATCGGTCATATCCCTGCAACCCGGATTGCTGAATTGGTCAACGGGCAATACCTCGTACCCACGGCCGATATGACGCGGCTCTCGGAAGCCGATGTATTGTTGATCTGTGTGCCAACACCACTTTCCGATAGTCGTGACCCCGATCTTTCCTATGTTGAAGCCACAGGAAGGCTTATTTCGGAGAATCTGCGGCCCGGACAACTGATCGTGCTCGAAAGCACCACCTACCCCGGAACGACACGAAACGTTCTGCTTCCGATTCTTGAAAAGAGTGGCCTGCAAGTGGGCAAGGATTTCTTCCTCGCGTACAGCCCCGAAAGGGAGGACCCCGGCAACCCGGACTTTTCCGCGCAGGGCATTCCCAAGGTCGTTGGTGGACTCGATCCGGCCAGTGCACAACTCGCCGCGGCAATCTATCGCAAGGCGGTCGTCTCGGTGGTACCTGTATCAAACCCCGAAGTCGCCGAAGCGTGTAAGATACTGGAAAACAGTTATCGATCCGTAAACATCGCCATGGTCAATGAGCTAAAAACCCTCTTTGACCGACTCGGGATCGACGTCTGGGAAGTGATCGAGGCGGCAAAAACAAAACCCTTCGGATATCAGGCATTTTATCCGGGACCAGGACTTGGTGGCCACTGCATTCCAATCGACCCCTTCTATCTAAGTTGGGTCGCCAGGAAACATGGCATGTCTACGCGGTTTATCGAACTGGCGGGTGAAATCAATCAGAGCATGCCCCGCTATGTAGTCGCTGGTGTCATTCATGCGTTGAACGAACGGAGCAAACCGCTCCGAGACAGCCAGATCTGTTTATTGGGAGTTGCCTACAAAAAAGATGTCGACGACCCGAGAGAGAGTCCCTCATTTGAACTCATGAAACTCCTCGCGGAAGGAGGGGCCGTCATCAGCTACAACGATCCCCATATTCCGAGGCTACCAAAGATGCGGCACCACGAGGTCCCCGACCTGGAAAGCCAACCTCTCACACCCGAATACCTCTCCGGGCAGGACTGTATCGTGATCGCAACCGATCATTCCGCCTACGATTATGATTTCATCGTCGAACACGCTCCACTGATTGTGGATACGAGAAATGCCTGTGCGAATGTGCAGGGCGACCGCGAAAAAATCTATAAGTGCTGAACGACCAGTGCGTCAGCTTGAGAGGACTTCCATCTGTCGCTGTGCGACGATCTTTTGATACAAATCGCTATATTGGACGGCACTTTGGCGCCACGACCAGTCCTGACGCATGCCGGTCGAAATCATTTGGTGCCATTGATCCTGATGGTTGAGAAAACAATCTCGGGCCCGCTGCAGTGCTTTTGCAAAATCTGTGCTCGTGTGTGCCTCGAAGGAAAAACCGGTTGCTGTACCCCCGGAGAGCGTCTCATCTGTCGCATCGGTGACGGTATCGGCCAATCCTCCCGTCTCGTGAACGACCGGGATCGTCCCATATTTGAGGCTGTAAAGTTGATTCAGACCGCATGGTTCATATTGGCTGGGCATGATAAACATGTCCGCTCCCGCTTCGATACGGTGCGCCAGGGGATCTGAAAAATCAATAATCACACCGACGCGCCCTGGATTTTCAGCGGCAAGTTCACGTAACTGTCGCTCCAAAGCTTTCTCTCCAGTACCAAGAAATACCCATTGCAGATCCCCAGCGGCCACCCACTCGCGAACCACAGGAATCACGATATCGAGTCCTTTTTGTCCTGCTAAGCGGCCTACAAAGCCGACCAGGGGACATGTCGCATCCTCTGTAAGACAAAACTCCCGCTGCAGAGCGCGTTTGCAGACTTTTTTTCCCGAAATAAAATCGGAGGGCGTATAGTTTGTGGCCAAAACACGATCGGTAGCAGGATTCCACTTTTTGTAGTCGACGCCATTGATGATCCCCGAAAGCACATCTCGACGCTCAGCCAGTACTTCTTGGAGTCCACAACCCAATGGCAAAGTCTGAATTTCCTCAGCATAGCGGGGGCTGACGGTATTGATGGCATCTGCAAAAACAAGACCTGTCTTTAAGAAATTCAAATCGCCATGAAATTCCATCTGGTGCCAGTTGAAATACTTCCAGTCGAGGCCCGTTAACAACATATCCCAATGCCAGAATGTGCCTTGGTAGGCGACGTTATGTACCGTTACCAAAGAAGCGATTTTTGCCAGCTGTGGCACGGCGACGCTTTCAACCTTTAGATACGCTGGTATCAAACAGGTCGTCCAATCGTGAACATGCAGCAGATCCACATCCCATTGCAAACGCTGGATCACTTCCACAACGGCACGAGAGAAAAAGACAAACCGTTCGCAATTGTCTTCGTAGTCCACACCCTCTTCGCCATAAATGCCATCGCGGTCGAAATAGTTGTCTTGGCGGACAAAATAGACCGGCACCTGGCTCCCTGGCAAGCGACCGACGAGCAAGCTCCCCTGAATCGTCTTTCCACCGACAGGCACCTCAAAGGTGATGTCCATCGACTCAAGCGGTTCACCACAGCTCGCAACGCCCCGATAGGCGGGGATGATCACGGCGACTTCGTGGCCTAAGGTCGCCAATTCCAACGGCAAGGCACCACAGACATCGGCCAAACCGCCCGTTTTGGCGAATGGAACAACTTCGCTCGTGGCAAAAAGAATATTCAAGGGACGCCCCCTAAAAAGGGCT
>JABABY010000131.1 GCA_014237955.1 Planctomycetota bacterium | reverse complement strand
CCACCATGAACCGCTTTGAAACCAATAGCCGCAACCTCACTCGCATCCGTAAGAGGTCCATGCTCAGAACCCGTGAGTTGTTCTAGACAACAACGCACGGCAGCGGCATGATCCGGAACCGGACCATTCACTACATCACGATGCTCGCCTATTTCAATCATGCGACAACTCTCATCAGACCCAATGCGATCAATACTTCCACGTGCCAACTGCTCCGCAGCCGGCATGTCATAGAGCCGGTACTTGAAACTTGTTGACCCCAGATTGGCTACCAGAATCTTCATCTTTCTCAGCTTCCTGCTTCGTTCCATTCCTGATTTACTTCAGATAGGCGTCGAGAAGTCCTTCCGCAGGTCGCGGAATAACATGGCTCGAAACCAATTCGCCAAGTTGGGTGGCGGCATTGGCACCTGCCTCGACCGCTGCTCGGACACTACCGACATCGCCTTTAACGACCGTCGTCAGGTACGCACCACCAATCTGAACGCGTTTGATGATTTCGACGTTAGCCGCTTTGGCCATCGCGTCACTCGCCTCGACCAAAGGCACGAGCCCCTTGGTTTCAATTAATCCAATGGCATGATTCATCACAAAACTCCTTGTCATAAAAAGTAAACTGTCTTCGACTGCAGCAAACCCAAGCAACTAGCTGGCTGCTGCAGGGCCAAGTGCCACGTCAAGATCATTATGAGGTCGCGGGATCACCTGAACGCTCACCACCTCACCAATTCGTCCAGCCGCATTGGCACCGGCATCGGTTGCGGCTTTGACAGCAGCCACATCGCCGGTGACAAAAGCGGTGACCAGTCCTGAGCCGATTTTATCCCAGCCCAAAAACTCGACATTGGCCGCCTTCATCATTGCATCGCTGGCTTCGACCAGGGCGATGAAACCTCTGGTTTCGATCATTCCCAGCGCTTCTTGGACTTTAGCCATAACACGCGTCTCCCAATTTAAAAATTAAGTTTCCAAACATAAAACCAAAACCGCGGCAATTGGCTGCCGCATCAACATCGCCCGCCGACTTGTGTTACGCAGGTGATTTCAAAAGCTCACACCGTTTCGCGTTCTCCAAATCAAGGGCATTTCCCTCATCTGTATCGATATGTACTTCAAGTTTGCTCGCTGCATCTACGCGTACGAGCAAATGCTCAAGAACTGCACCACAGTTGGATTCGATCCGCAAATTGATTCGATCACCATTTTCAACGCCATAATGCGCGGCATCAGCGGGCCCCATGTGGACATGCCGTTCGGCGCGAATCACGCCTTGCCCAAGTTCGACAACACCTTTAGGGCCAACGAGGACACATCCCGGAGTCCCTTCGAGCTTCCCACTGGCGCGAACAGGAATGTTCAGGCCTAAGGAAATAGCATCCGTAAATGCCAATTCCACCTGGCTTGCGGAACGTGTTGGGCCTAACACCCGGACAGCAGGCAACATCCGTTTTCGTGGGCCAACCACCATCACGGTTTCCTCAGCGGCGTAAAATCCTTCTTGATAGAGCTCTTTCATGGGGGTGAGTGTGTGCCCCGAGCCAAAGAGGGTTTCAACATCTGCATCTGTAAGATGGCAGTGCCGCGCGGATATGCTAACCACAAGTTCCGAGGATCGGTCAGAGGATGCGGGCAGAGCGGAAAGAACAATTTCCCGGACAATGCTTTCCACCGCCGAACGATCGATAGGGGGCGCCAAATGCATATTGTTTTGTTTCGTACCTGTTTCGCTAATTTTGACCCGGAATCGATTCTGCCTGGCAAACGCTTAAGTCAATATCAAGAGAATGGAGTCGGTTTTTCCATTCGCCTGTGACCGCATCGTCCACCACGATCCGGTGGATATCTTCCAATCCGCATAATCGTGACAAACTGCTAAGCCCGAATTTGGTGCTATCGGCAACAATTACAGGCTCATCACACGCAGCAAGCATAGCTCGCTGTGTTTCCACTTGCAGGATATTACTATTAAAAAAACCTCGTTCATTTATCGCAGCCACGCTTAAAATCGTGTGCCGGACGTTGAGATCGTTAAGCATCGTATTGGCAAAGGGGCCCATGGTTACACCAGTACGGAAATGAACATTCCCACCGATGAGGACTAAATCACAGTCAGAACAGGAAGCAAAAAGATTGGCTACCGGCATCGAATTGGTCACAACCTGCAGGGGACGACCTACGAGTAGGCGTGCAACCTCGTATGTGGTGCTGCCACCATCGAGCAATACCGTATCGCCATCGGAAACGATCTGGGCCGCGACCCGGGCGATGGCCCGCTTTTTTTCCCAGTGGGTCTGCTGTCGATCTCGAAAATGCGGGAATTCCGGAGCCTCACCCGTGTAAAACACGCCACCGTGAGTACGTCGGGCGTGGCCTATCTGCTCAAGATGTTCCAGATCCCGACGAATGGTTGATTCAGATACCTGCAACTGGCTCGCCAAGTCGGGCAGTGACGCAAAACCCTGCTTTCGCACCATTTCCAGCAATTGATCGCGCCTTGTTTGCACCACCATAGAAGACCATTCCGTGAAAGTATTCTTGCGAACCATGGGTAACAGAACCCATTGTCGATGAAATTGTGCCACAAAACAACCATCTATTCAGCATATTTGGAATAATCTTCCATAAAGTGGGTATGCCATGAAAGATTTCTGTCACCCCCCTCGAGTATGGGTGGAATCCAGGGGGGATTTTCAACGTTCGGTCCCGATGGAAGAATCGCCCAGGCGAGAAGGCGCACGCAAAAAGAGCATCAGCAACCGGAGCAGACATGGGCAAAAAAGGCTACCTTGCAATTGACCTGGGAGCCGAATCGGGCCGCGTGGTTCTCGGCATCTTAGACGAGGAGAGACTCGAGCTACACGAGATCTATCGTTTCGGCCACCAGGTGCTTCCACTGCCGAGTGGCCTGCACTGGAATCTGACCGGGCTCTGGCAGGGCATGCTCGAGGGGATCCGCAAAGCGGTTGCCACAGCGCACGATCAGAACATTTCCCTCGCCTCCCTGGGCGTCGATGCCTGGGGCGTTGATTGGGCGACCATCACCCCAAACGGTGAACTCCTCGGCCTTCCCCATTGCTATCGAGATGCCGCACACGCGGCGTCTTTTGAGCAACTTATGCAAGATCCCGGCGGAGCGGCAATCTACGATGCAACCGGCATACAACTGCTTCCGCTTAATACGTTGTTTCAGCTCGCCAGCCGCCACCAACGGGAACCGATCCTCCTAGAACGCGCCCACAAGCTCCTGTTTATGCCCGATCTTTTTCATTTCTT
Source organism: Planctomycetota bacterium (assembly GCA_014237955.1). Taxonomy (GTDB): domain Bacteria; phylum Planctomycetota; class Planctomycetia; order Pirellulales; family UBA7805; genus UBA7805. Next base: position 2,627 of record JABABY010000131.1, on the reverse strand, counting down.
ATTTACAGGGCGCGCGGTGGTCGAGGAGACGATCGCATCAACAAGCCAGATGACCGATGCACGCACAGGGAAGTGGGCCGTTGATCTTTTGCAGCAGCTCAGACTGCCGACGGCAATGCTTGGGAAAATCATTCCTACAGGTACAACCATTGGCCCCATGTTGCCTGAAATTGCTGCTGAGGTGGGTCTCGTAGACCCGTTGCCCGTAGTTGCTCCAGCTGCCCACGATACGGCGGCAGCCGTTGCGGCCGTTCCCGCTAACCAGGAAACCAGTTGGTGCTATCTCTCAAGCGGCACATGGTCCCTCATGGGTGCGGAACTGGAGGAACCCATCATCAGCAGCGAGGCTCGTGATGCTCCATTTACAAACGAACGAGGCGTGGGAGGGTCAACACGCTTCTTGAAAAACATTATCGGGCTTTGGCTTGTACAGCAGTGCCGGCAGGCACTTTTGCGCGACGGCCATGAATATAGCTACACCGACCTTACTGAGGCAGCTAGTGAGGCTGAGCCTTTTCGCACACTACTCGACCCGGACCACGAACCGTTCATGTTGCCCGGTGGGATGCTGACAAAAATTGCCGACTATGCCCGCAGCAGCGGGCAACCGGTCCCCGATTCTCCCGGACAATTCGTTCGTAGCTGCCTAGAATCACTAGCCCTCATTTATCGGCGCACGCTGGAAAAACTCGAGCAGGTCACCGCCCGGCGATACGAACATTTGCACATTGTCGGTGGTGGCGGAAAAAATGAACTGCTTTGCCAGATGACCTCCGATGCCATCTCGCGACAGGTCATCGTTGGCCCCGAAGAGGCAACGGCTGCTGGAAATATACTCACGCAGGCCCTGGGCACCGGGGACGTCAAAGACCTTTGGCATATCCGACGGATTGTTGCCGCTTCCTTCCAGCCGGTACACTATCAACCTGGCGATGTAAAAGCATGGGACATTGCCTACGACCGCTTCTTAAAATTGCGTGGGGAAGCTTGATGAGGTTTCTGATCGGGCCAAGATAGTCTTGTCGGCCCTCTCGAGTGGCCTTACAGTAACGTTACATGCAACCACCTGTGTAACCGAAACCGTACTCGCGAGCCCTCGATGCGCGTTGCCCTTTTTATTCCGTGTTATATCGACCAACTCTATCCGAATGTCGGCATTGCCACCTTGCGGGTCCTGGAGCGATTTGGAGTCGATGTCGATTTCCCCGACAATCAGAGTTGCTGCGGTCAACCGATGGCCAACATAGGCTGCGATCGTGCGGCCGCGCCACTTGCAGAACAATTTTTCGCGACTTTTAATCGATACGATCATGTTGTCTGCCCATCGGGAAGTTGCACGGCAATGGTGCGGCATCATTACGAGCAGTACCTTGGCCACCATGAAGGCTTTGAGTCGCTTCGAAACAGCGTCTACGAACTGTGCGAATTTTTAACCGATGTGCTACATATTGGCCCACTTGAGGGTGACTTTCCTCACCGCGTTGGACTCCATCAGAGTTGTCATGGGCTTCGTGAGCTTCGTTTGGCCGAGTCGTCAGAACGCGTAGCCAAACCATTCTCCAAACCCCGCTCGTTGCTCGAGGCCCTTCGAGGAATCGAATTGGTATCGCTCTCAAGGCCCGATGAGTGCTGCGGCTTTGGGGGCACCTTTGCAGTCACTCAAGAGGCGGTCTCTTGTTCGATGGGTAATGACCGAATCCGCGACCACGAACAGGCCGGAACGGAAATTCTAACCGGGGTGGACATGTCCTGCTTGATGCACATGGAGGGCTTGCTTCGACGGCAGAAAAAACCAATGCGAGTGATGCATCTTGCCGAAATCCTTTGCCAGAGCGGGGCGCAGTGCAGATGAACCACCCTCAAGCGTCCGCCCGCTTCCTTGCAAATGCCGATCGGGCCAAATGGCACGACGAGGCCCTCTGGTTTGTTCGCAGCAAACGGGACGTGGCCGCAGCGGATATTCCAGAATGGGAACAACTTCGCCAACAGGCTGCAAACATTAAGGCGCACACCGTCGCGAATCTTAAAACCTACCTACAACAATTTGAGCAAAACGCCACCGACCTCGGTGCCCACGTCCATTGGGCCCGCGACGCGGCAGAACACAATACGATTGTCGAGACCATCCTCCGCGACCACGGAGCAAGACGGGTTGTCAAAAGCAAATCCATGCTCACCGAGGAATGCCAGCTAAATCCGCATCTTTAGAGCGCTGGATTTGAGATCACCGACACCGATCTGGGAGAATGGATTGTCCAACTGAGGAACGAACCGCCAAGTCACATCGTCCTTCCCGCTATCCATATCAGGAAAGAGGAAGTGGGCGAACTCTTCCACCAGAAGTTTGGGACCCAACAGGGTAATGCGGACCCCGATTATCTCACCGAGTCTGCCCGAAACACATTGAGAAAGAGTTTTCTGCAGGCGGACGCCGCGATCACAGGCACCAATTTTGCGATTGCCGAAACGGGCGGGATTGTCGTCTGTACCAATGAAGGCAATGCCGACATGGGCACCGGATTGCCAGGCTTACATATAGCCTGCATGGGAATCGAAAAGATTATTCCACGAACAACGGATTTGGCAATTTTCTTAAGGCTGCTTGCCCGCAGTGCAACAGGCCAACC
>JABABY010000130.1 GCA_014237955.1 Planctomycetota bacterium | reverse complement strand
GAATATCGAGATAAGAATCTTCCTGGTTAAATACGGTGAGCCGAACTCCAAGGCGCTCTGCGGCAACTGCAGATGCGTCACCGCAACAGGAAAATTGCGTACGGAATGTGATCGCCTCAATTTCAATACCCTGGCGCTGGAGAATGCGAATGGCGAGCATGCTGTCGAGGCCGCCTGAGAATAAGACAACAGCACGCGCGTTCATCGACTCCATTTCCTTGCTCCAACGATTTTATTACAAGAGACTAAGAATCCACCAATGACGTGGATTCATTCGTCGCCGAACTCCCCCGAATACACTATCTCCTCACCTTCAAGGGTACAAAGCGCATTGCATGCTGCCCGTTGCTCCGCTTCTTTCTTGTTTCTCCCCCACGCCGGCGGATAATGTTCTTCGCCAACAACAGCGGATATTTTAAAATGCTTGCTGTGATCAGGCCCCTTTTCCTCGAGGACTTGATATACCGGCGTTGTTCCATACTGTCGCTGAATTTTTTGCTGCAACAGCGATTTATAGTTTTCACCAGATGCTCCGCTAACGGCAAGATCGATCTCCGGGCCGATATACCGTTCAATAAACTCCTTTGCAGCAGCTGCACCCCCATCAAGGTAGATTGCGGCAACGAGAGATTCGAAGACATCTGACAACAGTGACGAGGGAACGCATTGGCTACCGGACATCCCCTTGCCCAGAATCAGAAACTCCTCCAAATTCAGCTCGCCACTTACCTTGGCACAGGTTTGACGACTCACAACCATTGACTTGATGCGCGTAAGGTCGCCCTCAAGATATTCGGGGAACCGGTGATAAAGATGCTCGCAAACGACCGCACCGAGAATCGCGTCCCCAAGAAATTCAAGCCGTTCATTGGACACCAATCGATGGTCGGCTCCGGACGCATGGGTCAGTGCACAATGCAATAGACGCTTATCGGTAAATATATAACCGAGACGCTCTTCGCAGCGGGCAAAAACCGGCATCAGCTCTTCAATGATATCGGTCGAACCGTAGCTAGCCATGAGGCATGTGCACGCGATTGAAGCAGAGGAGTTGAGGGCAGCGGGACTCTAACATGGTGAAACGGCCATGTCAACTTTGAACGGACAAAACGACGCGCCAGAGCAAGTAATTACCGCATGACTCGGTCATGCACGCAATTTCACTGCCCTCTGCCATGGGGTACAATTGATTTGTGCCGCATCCTTCGGTCGCGTGCAGCAATACCGCCGGTACAGCTCGAATCATTCGATGGTCCCATCACTATTTATAATCCCATGTACCCCAACACCCTCTATCTTCCAGAACTTCGCGAAATGCTCTCGCAGAGCGATGATGCGGGCCTGCGCGAATTCTGCGTAGCGGTCCACCCGGCAGCGGCCGCCGAATTCACAGACCTCCTGAACCTCAATGAAGCTTGGACCGTGCTTCGCCACGCGGATCTTCCTACGCAGGCAGAAATCTTCAGCTTCTATGACTTACCCAAGCAAATTGAATTTCTAGAGAATGTCGATCTCGGCGAAATGGCAAGCCTTATCGTGGAATTGCCGCCCGACGATCGCGTCGATATCCTGAACGAAGCCGACCCAAAGATCGCCACCGAATTGCTTCCAATGCTTCCTGAAAATATCCGACGGGATATTTTCCTTTTGCAACGCTATCCAGAAGACACTGCTGGCTCACTGATGACAACCGACTACGCTCGAGTCAGTGAAGAGACCACCGTCGAACATGCCCTCGAGGAAATTGGCGCGCAGTCGGCACAACTTGAAACGATCTATTACCTCTATGTTGTCGATCAGCACGATCACCTTCGCGGCGTACTCTCTGCCCGTGACCTCGTGTCGTCGTTTGGCCGGCCACAAACTAAAATCAGCGAACTCATGGAAACGCATGTGGTCTCCGTTGATGCTGACGATGACTCGGATGATGTCGCCGACCAAGTGGCAAAATATGATCTTGCCGCTATCCCGGTCGTGGACGATGAGCATCGTATGCTCGGAATCATCACCCATGACGATGTTATTGATGTAATGCGAGAACAGGCGGTCGAAGATACTCAGCGCATCGGTGGGCTTGCCCCATTGGAAGAATCGTATCTTCGCGTCTCCATACCGAGGCTGACCTGGAATCGGGGCATGTGGCTTATCCTGCTATTTTTTGGCGCTTTGCTGACGGCACTCGCACTCGAGCAATATCAGGGAGGACCGCTGTTAACCGCATCGACGGCCTGGCTCGTGCTTTTTATCCCGTTAATTATTTCATGCGGCGGGAATACCGGAAGTCAATCGGCAACGTTAATCATTTCGGCACTGAGCGCCGGCCATGTATCGCCCCAGGACTGGCTCAAGATCATTCTGCGTGAACTTCTTCAGGGAGTGCTTCTCGGAATCGTTCTTGGCACTATCGGCTATCTAGCTGCACTCTTGATGGGGCCCGATAATTGGATCCATGCACTCGCAATTCCAATTACCATTCTGCTTGTTGTAATTTGCGGAACCCTTCTTGGCGCGATGCTTCCATTAATCTTTGAACAGATCGGTTGGGACCCGGCGCTCATGAGCACTCCATTCATTGCGGGCATCATCGATGTCGTTGGCATCGTCATCTACATGAGCGTCGCATTGATGCTCATCTCGGGTGGCTAACGTCCACGCACGAACACCAAGGACATTTCTTCGATCCAACGGCTTACGATCAGCCTCCTGTCACCCACCTCCACCGCCGCTATAATCAGAGCTGCAATAGTCCCTGCAGAGTATTCCTCATGAGCGAACTTGGCGTCAATATCGACCATGTAGCCACTCTCCGTGAAGCGCGAAAAACGGACGAGCCGGACCCCGTATGGGCTGCGGCACTCGCCGAACTGGGCGGTGCGGATGGCATTACCATCCACCTTCGTGAGGACCGGCGGCATATTCAAGAGCGTGATCTGCGGATCTTGCGCGAGACCGTCTCGGTAAAGCTCAATCTGGAGCTGGCGTGTGATGCAGATGGCATTGCCTTAGCTTGCGAAACCAAACCGGATCAGGCGACACTCGTGCCAGAACGCCGAGAAGAAATTACCACTGAAGGTGGCTTGGACATTCTGACCAATCGCGAGACTGTCTCAACTGCCATCAGCCGACTTCGCGATGCCGGTATCACCGTGAGCCTTTTTATCGATCCCGACCCCGATCAAATTCAACTGGCCGCTGAACTTGGGGCAGAGGCTGTCGAACTGCACACCGGAAGATATGCAAATGCAGTCCATAACGATTGCGATACAGAGCTGAACCAGCTTAGCCTCGCTGGCCAACTTGTTCGCAGCGCTGGGTTGACCTTGCATGCCGGGCACGGGCTCACCTACCGCAATGTCCAGCCTGTGGCGGGGTTGGTCGGAATGTCTGAACTCAACATCGGCCATAGCATTATTGCACGCGCAATCTTTTCCGGTCTCTCACAGGCCGTGCGGGAAATGAAAACTCTCATCACAGCCGCATCCCATTCTTAAATCCATGGGCAAAGTTGCGGCCGGTCGATCAATGCCGGGTATTCTACAAACCTTGATTCCTTTAAACTAACTTCGCCAAGCGGGCTACGAATACCAACCCCGACGATCTGAAAATGCCATGACTACACGGAGCGAGGATTTTGCCGGCCTCTCAGTTGCCTTAACTACCCCCTTTTGTGATGGCGCGCCCGACTACGAACGCCTCGCAGAGCAGGTCGAATTTCAAGTTTCTGCAGGTACTACCTGCCTTGTTCCAACCGGAACCACCGGGGAATCTCCCACACTTTCCCACGAGGAACATGAAAGCGTTATTTCTGCGGTTGTCGAAGCGGCAGCTGGCCGAGTCAAAGTGATGGCGGGTACCGGTTCAAACAGTACGGCCGAAGCTCTTCGCTTAACCCGCTGGGCAGCGGGTGCGGGCGCGGATGCCGCTCTGATCGTTGCCCCTTATTACAATAAGCCAACACAGCAGGGTATGTACAACCACTTCAAGACAATTGCCGAAGCAGTGGATATCCCCATTTGCATTTATAATATTCCTGGCCGCACCGGTAAAAACATTGAACCTGCAACCATCGAACGACTTGCCGAACTGCCGGGGATTTCCATGGTCAAGGAAGCAACGGGATTGATGGACCAAGCCTCCCACATATTGGCCTCGACCGACCTTACGCTGCTCTCGGGCGACGACAGCCTTACGCTACCACTGATGGCAATGGGTGCCCGCGGTGTGATCTCCGTTGTGGGGAATATCGTTCCCCAGGACATGATCGCCATGATCCAACATTTCGATCAGGGCAATCTGACTGAGGCACGAGAATGGCACCACAAGTTATTTCCGCTTTGTCGTGACCTGCTCGGCCTCTCCACCAACCCCATCCCCATTAAGGCTGCCATGAAACTTCTCGGTCGCGATACCGGCGAACTCCGGATGCCAATGACCGAACTTGATGAAAACGAACTCGTCAATTTACGGGGGACCCTCGAAAGCTATGGACTCCTTTGAGGCACTTTACAACCGGGCGACATAAACTGCCATGCCTGATGTTGTGGCACTATTTGAATACCCGACCTTAAATGGCGGTGAGCAATCGTTGCTCGGCTCGATCCGTTTGCTCAAGGAATCCGGGCTCACTTTTACGGCACTCGCCCCCAGCGCAGGACCTCTCAGCGAAGCACTGCGACACCATGAAATCGACCATATCCCTTTTTCATTTCACGATGAAAACGGTTCTCGCCTTCCTCTAAAGACCATTCGATATGACCTACAAAAAGACCTTGAATCACTTGATCCAAGTCTCTTGCATGCAAACAGCCTCTCCGTATCCCGGATTGCGGGTCCGGTTGCAAAATGCCTCTCCCTCAAAAGCCTTGGCCACTTGAGGGACATCGTCCGAGTCAGCCGACAGGCTATCGATGACATCAACTGCAACACGCGACTTGTGGCAGTCTCCCACGCCACGCTTCGCTTCCATCAGGCCGCAGGACTTGCACCTGACAAATCGACCGTAATCTACAACGGGGTCGATACCTCCAAATTTCATCCGGCTAAGAGAACAGGGTATCTCCATCAGGAAATTGGGATACCGCCCTCGTGCCAGCTGATCGGATCGATCGGACAAATCTCCATCCGCAAGGGCCTCGACGTTGCCCTCGATGCTTTTTGCCAATTTGGTTTAGAGCAACCCGACGCGCACTTGCTCGTGATCGGCCAGCGATCCTCCAACAAGCGAGAGACTCTCGAAATGGAGCAGCAATTAAGGCAACGCGCAACATCCCAGCAATTGCAAGGTCGCGTCCACTTCCTTGGTTGGCGCAATGACATCTGCCGCATCCTGCCAGAATTGTCGATCCTGCTTCACGCCGCCCGGCAGGAACCGCTTGGGCGGGTACTTCTAGAAGCAGGTTCCTGTGGCGTGCCCATCGTCGCCACCGATGTCGGTGGTACGGGTGAAATATTCCCGAATGCGACCGAGGCAATGCTGGTTCAGCCGGATGACTCAAAGGCCATTGCCTCCTGCCTAGCCCGCATCGATTCCGATTCTGAATTTTCCACCGGTCTCGGTCAATGCGCTCGAACACGTATTAAAATGCATTTCGATGACCGCCAGGCAGCATCTGAACTTGCAAATCAATACCGCCTCACGGTCGCTATTCAAAAGACTCTGACCTAATCCGTCTTCAGACTCGCATCGGCGATGGTTAATCTAAGAGAACCGGCTAGCGGATCAAGAATGATTCACCTATTTTAGCAAGTACGCGTATTAAAACATCGCGAGACAACTCTCTTGGATGGAACCATGGCAGCGAAAGAAAAAAACCGCTATTGGATCGGTTTTGATCTTGGTGGCACCAAGATGCTCTCGACCGTGTACGATGCCGACTTCAACGAACTGGGCAAAGAACGCACTAAGACAAAAGGACATGAGG
>JABABY010000012.1 GCA_014237955.1 Planctomycetota bacterium | reverse complement strand
AATCCAGCATTTGCTGCATTAACCATCGAGCAGTCTGAGCCATCACTGAAAAATAGTGTGTTGAATTTCCTCCTCGTGCGCCATAAGTCGCGGAATGTTCCGGGGGTGGTAATTCGAGGAATGGAAAAGCAGGCTGCGACAGGTCTTGCCCGTGTTGCTGTCGACTCGGTGGTGGATCACCGACAACTTATTAAGGGTGGTATTGTCCTTGTTGTTACCATCCTCTTCTGCGCACTTTATATGGTATTCTCGCCAAAAAACATGCTGCCGTCTGTGGGACGGTTACTAGTCCCCTGGGCCGATATTGAGCCCGTGAGACGCACTCGTATCGATCGTGTACATCCTGGTAATAGCAGTGTGCTGTTCCGGTCTCATGTCACGGTATCTGCAGAAGTACACGGGCTCCGCGATGGCGAAATGGTTTTCCTGGTGTATTCGTCTCGTAGTGGTGGAGCGGTTGATCAACGGATTCGAATGTTTTGTGTCGAAAATGAGAATGTCTATTCTTGTCAGCTTCCAGAAAGTGAAGGAGGTCTGGTGAGTGATGTACAGTACAGGATTGAAGCGGGCGACTGTGTGAGCCGGACCTATCAATTAGATCTGATTACTGCGCCAAGTCTGCATGTGCAAAAGATTGACTACCACTATCCTTCCTATACTGGCCTGGAGAAACGTTCCATCGAAGGCGTTGGTGATATCAAAGCAATCGAAGGCTCCAGAGTGGTCATTCATGCCGAAGCGAATCAAGATATTTTCTCGGCAGCAGTGATTCTCCGGCGGGATCACAGCGTGGAAGGGGATCGCAATGCGACACGTCCCATGACCCACAAGGGCCGATTGGCGAAGTGCCAGCTGTTGCTGGAACGGTACACCGTTAGACAGCAGTCCATTCCCGAATTTACGGATTACCATCTCCACCTCGCAACGCCTACCGGAGCCGTAAATGAAAATGCAATTCGACATCGTATTACGATCACTCGCGATCAGCCACCGGCTGTGGAAATTCTCCGCCCTGAAGAATCGTTTGTCGAGGTTCCCGAGAATGGAGATCTTTTCTTCCAGGTCCGTGCCCGGGATCCAGATTTTCGGATTGCAGAGCTTGTTCTGGTCGGACGTCTTGATGATCGGACGCTCTTTGAAGAGGACCTGATCCAACACCATAGAACTGGTGGTCAGCCGCTTCGAGCAGCCTATCGCGAAGTGTTCCGTTTTTTGCCTCATTCCTATCAGCTTGCACCTGGGCAAAGTATCCAGGTAGTGGTGCGTGCAGCAGACAACAAGCGGCCACGGCCCAACGTTGTATTTTCTGATCCGGTAGAGATTCATATTACGGCAGCCGATGAGAATCTTAGTGGCGATGCCGAAAAGAACAGTGAACCGTCTGGAGCGGATAATCCACAGGCTGAAAGTCAGGGATCGGAGTCCTCTGCCGGTGGCCAGGCCGGTGCTGAGGGATCGTCGGGTGATGGAACAGGAGAGGCGACTTCGGAGCAGGGGAAACAGGGCGGAAGCAATGAACGATCAGAGCAGGCTTCCGGAAAGGGGGCCGCCGATGAGTCGGATGGTCAAGCAGGTAGCCGGGCGGAGCAGGCTGGCGGCAGTCAGGAGCAAGGGGATCAGAGTGGTCAGGCTACCAACCCGAACAGCAACAACCCAGAGAATGAGCCTCATGGTGCAAAGGAGGGCTCCGACCAAGGGGATGGTGTCAATGAACCCACCTCCCGCGAGCCAGGAAATGAGAGTGAAGGGAAAGTTGATAACGATGGCGATGCTTTTCAACATTTGAGTGAAAAGATCCATAAGGAACAGTCACAGGAAAACGAGCAACATGGTGATTCCGGCGGTGCTACGCCTGATAATCGGGGGGATGGTTCCGGAGCGAAAAAGGATGGACAGGAGCAAAGTTCATCAGAAAAAGCGCCTTCCCAAAATGGGAGTAGCGGACCGCAGCAACCGAAAGGTTCATCTGGCAGTGAGCGGAGTGGCGGCAACGAAAATTCGGATGGTAAAAAGCGAAGACAGGGTGAGGGTGAATCGCAAGGTGAGCCATCACCGACAGAAAAAAATCAATCACCTTCCGATGGTCACAGTGATGCAGGAGCAAAGTCCTCTCGCGAGGAGGGTGGTGGTACTGGCAACGCAGGGGAGCAGCCACCATCTCCGCCCGAAGGTGCGGGTGAAAAACGCCGCAGATCAGGCAAGCAAAATCAGAGCGAGCAGGATGATAAGGAGCCTGCAGACAGCGGAGTCAGCAGCCATGAATCAGATTCTGCAGAGGGAAAAGAGGGATCCCGGCATGGCAAAGGAGAAGAAGGGGGCGGTCAACAATCAAGCCAATCGGGCGAGGGCGCTGGCGGTAGTCATACACCTGCTCCGGCCGGCAAGGGAGCCGCAAAAGAATCTGGATCTGGTGAGAGTGGGGATCGGGCTGGCAGTTCCGGCCAGACGGATCAGGCGACCGGAAACCATACGGCTGATCAAGGCGATGCAGCCGAAGGTGATCGACAAGGCAATGCGCCACAGGAAGACTCAGGTTCATCAGAGAGCGGTCAAAGCGGTTCTTCGCAAGGAACGGATGGTCGCCCGGATTCTGAGAATCAATCGCAGGGCCAATCCCCACAGAGTTCGCAACAGGGTCGATCGGGGGCAGGAGCAACAGAGGGCGAGAGTGCTCTCGGCAGCAAAGCGAGTCGCGACAATCTGGAGAATGAGGATGGGCCCGTTGTTGAACCGGGTGCGGATGCACCCAATCTGGAATATGCCCGCGAGACGACCGCACTGGTACTCGATTATCTGCAGGATCAATTGGACCGTGGTGGTATCGATCCGGAACTTAAGAAAAAGTTCGGATGGACCGATGAGGAATTTTTTGATTTTGTGAATCGCTATCGGCAGTTAATGCACAGAGCGCAGCAATCTGGAGATGAGGGGCGTCGGGCAGCAGCAGAATGGGAATCGGCACTCCGTAGCCTTGGCCTAAAACAACCGGGGCAGACACTGCGACAGGGAAACATGCGGGCTAAAAAGGCGCATGGGTTACACGAGATAAACCGCAGTCGACCCCCACAAGCCGAACAAGAGCGATTTGATGCCTTTCGCAAGGATATTCTGAGTAGGTAACCTGGCAGCAGGCAACGAATTTATTCTAGTGGCTTTGGGTGAGTCGCTTCGTATCGCCTCAGAGAGTATCATACTGCATCTGGAAAGTTGCCAAGGGAAATGCGTGATTAAGATTTTCCCGAGGTAAGCTGCTGATAAGGGCCGGAATGGTCCTTCATTGAATTGCAGTAAAGAAACCTCTGCGAGCAATCCTGAATGTATTGTTTCCCCCGCTACCTCGCTGCTTTTGATCCAAAGTCCGTTCCCCACCACTTTGTGGATGTTTTGATCATTGGTGGTGGGTTGGCCGGTCTCCGGGCAGCGATCGAAATTGATCCTGGGTTGCGGGTTTTGGTGATTACTAAAGACGCCTTAGAACAATCGAGTAGTGTGTATGCTCAGGGTGGCATCGCGGGGGCCATCAAATCAGACGACTGCTTTGAAAGCCATGTGCAGGATACCCTCATCGCTGGCTGTAATCTCTGTGATGAGGAGATTGTGGAGATGGTAATTCGTGAAGCTCCCGAGCGAATCGACGAATTGATTCGTTGGGGTGCTTCTTTTGATAAGGAAGCAGGTGAACTGGCAGTCGGTAAAGAAGGGGGGCATAGCCATCATCGCATTGTCCATGCCAATGGTGATGCAACAGGCGCGGAAATCATGCGGGTAGTGGCGTGTTGGACCGACCGTTTGCCTCATGTTGGGGTTTGGAAAAACGCATTCACGTTGGATTTGCTCACCGACGAGGATGGTTGTCGGGGTGCTGTTGTTGCGCGACCCAACTTGGGGAATACCTTGGTTTGGGCCAAGCAGACAATTCTCTGTACCGGGGGAGCCGGCCAGCTTTACCGAGAGACGAGTAATCCAGAAGTGGCCACAGGTGATGGTATTGCTGCTGCGTTTCGTGCTGGTGCTCAACTGCGCGATATGGAATTCATGCAATTCCACCCAACGATGCTTTATATTGCGGGGAGCAACCGCCGTCTGATCACTGAGGCAGTCAGGGGCGAGGGCGCGCATCTGATTGACTGTCAGGGAGAACGCTTCATGGGAGACTATGATCAGCGAATGGAATTGGCTCCCCGGGATGTTGTCTCGCATGCCATTGAATTACAGATGCAGAAGACCGGCCATCCCTGTGTTTATCTCGACATGAGTCATCTCGAGGCATCCGTCATTCGCAATCGCTTCCCAGGGATTGGTTTAGTTTGCAAAAAGTTTGGACTCAATATAGTAACGGATCGGATTCCCGTTCGTCCGGGTGCACACTATTTTATCGGGGGTGTCTCGGTCGACGGTGAAGGTCGCACAACGGTGCCCCATTTATGGGCGGCTGGGGAGGTTACATCGAGTGGACTGCACGGAGCTAATCGACTTGCTTCGAACAGTCTTTTAGAGGGGATGGTCTATGGTGCTCACGCTGGAGCGGCAGCCAGTCGAGAAGCGTTGACAATGGCCGACCAATTTCATGTCCCCCCACTAGTCCATTGCGAAAGTTCGGAACAGGCTGACACACTCGATATTGCTGACATTCGTAACTCTTTAAAAAGCCTTATGTGGCGTAAAGCGGGGGTCCATCGGTCACAAGTCGGTTTGAAGGAAGCAGAAGAAACGGTCGAACAGTGGTGCCATTACGTTTTATCGCAGCAATTTTCTGATAGTGAAGGCTGGGAGTTGCAGAACATGCTGACAGTCGCCTATTTCATTATCACGGCAGCACTGGCTCGCGAGGAAACTCGGGGTGTTCACCAGCGGATCGATTTTGAAGAAAGAAACGATTCTCGCTGGCGACGGCATCTGGAGTACCAACGGAAAATCGGTGAGGCCCACTAGGCTTGCTGGCGTGTGGCGTGCCCGTCGTTTTAGCGATTTTTCCATAGTTATTTCGATTCTCATTGATGGGACAGAGTGTGGCAATTGTCGATGAGCCTTGACATTATCCGATGAATTTATAAATTTTTGTGTCAGAGTAAGGTCTTCTTTTACTACGACAAGACCCGTTTTCCTGCCCTATGTTTCTAACGTTTAGGGATGCAGACGAAGTTTCCCGACCCCTTTGCCCCATCTCCCCTTTGGTGCGGGTTGTCCGTTTCAAAAGTGGTGCTGGACAACGATGAAACAACGACAAACTGTGGAGTTTTGCAGATATGTCTCGTCAGAATGACCAAAATGATCTGATAAAAACACCGATGATTGAAGCAGATGGTCTTTGCAAATTTTATGGTGATTTTGCAGCGGTACGTGATGTCTCTTTCAAAATTTATAAGGGCGAGGTTGTGGCGTTCCTTGGGCCCAACGGCGCTGGCAAGAGCACGACGATGAAATTGCTCACGGGGTATCTTGCTCCCTCCTCCGGGAGTGCGCAAATAGCGGGCCACGATATGACTACCGATCGACTTTCCGGTGCTGCCAGACTTGGTTACCTTCCAGAAAATGGTCCACTCTACCCGGAGATGACACCGCTCGGTCTTTTGCAGTTTTTTGCCGAAGCGCGTGAGTTGCCAGCCGGGCAGGCGGCAGAGCGCATTGATGCTGTTACTCATTTATGCGGTCTGCGAGATGTGTTGCGAAAACCAATAGGAAAATTATCAAAGGGGTATCGTCAGCGTGTCGGTATGGCTCACGCGTTGCTTCATGAACCCGATGTTTTGATTCTCGATGAGCCTACTGCGGGCCTTGATCCGAATCAGATTACAGATGTCCGCAACAGGTTGCGGCAATTAGGGGAAGAGAAGACAATCCTGCTTTCAACCCATATTCTTCAGGAGGTCGAGGCGATGGCAGATCGCGTCATCTTTATCCACAACGGATGTTTGGCCTTTGACGGTTTGTTGGATGAGTTGTGTTCGCAGGGTGAAAGCCTCGATGCCATATTTTCAAAAGTGACATCGGCAGAAATGGCCTGACTTTAGCTCAGACGCAGTAGAGTAGTCCCGAAGTAGATCAGTAAAAAAATAACGGACAAGAAAACGATGGAACTTTTTGCCACAAAACTCTCATCCCTGTTGGGTTTGTTCGGGATTGATATATTATTTCTCGCGCCTTTGGCGATTGGCTTGGTGGTGATTGCCTCGACGCGACGCTCTGCCTTTGCTGTCTTCAAACGTGATTTCAGGGCGTACTTTACGAATCCAACCGGTTATGTGTTTTTGTGCCTCTTTGTCGCCCTTTCTTCCATCACCGCTTTTTGGAGCGAAGCATTTTTTAGCTCCAATTTGGCAAATCTGGATCAACTGAATCAATATATCCCGTTGATCCTGCTGATTTTCATTCCTGCAATCACCATGGGCATTTGGGCGGAAGAACGGCGACAGGGTACCGACGAGCTTCTGCTCACGATGCCAGCAGCGGACTTCGATATTGTGCTGGGAAAATATCTCGGTGCGGTGGCGATTTATACGGTCTCATTGTTGTTTTCCGAGATTTGCAACTTTTTGGTGCTGACGAGTCTTGGCAATCCTGATTTGGGACTTTTTCTTGGCAATTACTTTGGCTATTGGGTCATCGGACTCGCCATGCTCTCGGTCGGAATGGTTGCATCCTTTATGACCAGAAATCTTACCGTTGGATTTATTCTGGGCGTGATTTTCTGTGCCCCGCTGGTCATTGCATCGTGGGCGGACATTGTGTTCCCGGAATCCGTGGCTCGAAACATTTCACAGTTCAGTATCTCGGCAAAGTTTCATGATTTCCAGAGTGGCGTGGTCAGTGCTTCGAGCCTGATCTACTTCCTGATGGTTATCACGGTAATGATTTATCTATCGATGGTTCTTATTGGCCGTAGACATTGGACGGGTAGTCGCGACCGTCCTTCAATGACGGGACATTATGTTCTACGCGTTCTCGCCCTTATTCTTATCGCTGGCAGCGTGAGTGTTGCGGCGGCGGCCTTGCATCTGTTTCGAGTCGATGTTACGAGCGAGCGTCTCGGTTCGCTTTCACCACGATCGGTGCAGCTCGTCAAAGACCTAACAGCAAAAGACGACCCTTATGTATTAAAAATTGAAGCTTTTATCAGCCGGGATCTTCCCGAGGACTTTGTTCAGAAGCGGTTTAATCTCCTTTCTACATTACAGGAGATAAAAGCGGTCGGCGGCAAGCGAGTAAAACTTCGCGTGTACGATGGAATCGATATCTTTGGTGAACCAGCCAATCGGGCAGAAACGCTCTACGGAATAAAAAAAGAGACGATGCTAACAACACTACGCGGTGCGGCCACTTCACGGGACGTTATTTTTGGAGTGGCCTTTGAATATGGTCTTGAGCGGGTGGTGGTGCCGTTTATGGGTGAAAGCCTTCCGGTGGAATACGAATTGATGCGTTCTCTTGCCACAGTCCTCCAGCAGGAGCGGATGACCGTGGCCGTTTTGAAGACCGATGCACAGTTGATGATGCGGGGTGGATTTTCCGGTCCCGGTTCGGGTGAGCAGCCACTGATTCAGGAGTTAAAAAAACAATTCAAGGTTATCGAGGTCGATCCAACGCAACCCATTAGTGACCAATATGACGTATTACTCGCGGTGCAACCTTCATCACTCAACGAGCAACAGATGCAGCATTTCATCGCTGCCGTCAAAAGTGGCCAACCGACGGCCATCTATGAAGATCCCCTGCCAGTCACTTCTCCTGCCCCTGGAACGGACCAGCCAAAACAGCCTCCCGGTCAGATGGCGCTTATGCGGCAACCGCCGGAGCCCAAAGGTAATTTAGCGCCACTGTGGGATCTGCTGGGGATCAAATTGGTGGGTGTCGCGCCAAAGCGATCGGGTTTTGGTTTGCCGCAAGCCGCGGAGCAGGCGGCAATTGTCTGGCAGGACTATACGCCGCATCCAGAAGATGGTGAATTGCAAAATGAATATGTCTGGATCACTCCCGCATGCGACGAATCGGGAGAGCCCTTTAATAATGAGCAGCCCATTAGCTCCGGATTACAAAAACTGCTTTTCCTTTACCCGGGCGCTATAGAGGATGTGGGCAGTGACGTAGGTCGTACCTTTACGCCTTTGATTTCTCTGGGGCGACGAACAGGCATGGTCCCATACAACGATTGCCTTAGTCGCAATCCCTTTGGTCAAGCAGGCCTCCGTTCACGAGAGGAATTGAAGCAATATGAAATATCGACCGAGATTCCCTATGTGCTTGCGGCAGCAATTCATCTTGACGAAAAGCCGGTCCCCCAATCTGAGGCGGCAGAAGACGCACTACCACAATCGGAATTGCCGACAGCTTCGCCTACTGTGGATGTCGTTGTTGTTGCAGATGTAGATGTGTTAGCAGGAGTGTTCTTTCTGCTTCGTGAACGGGCTAATTTCTTCGACGAACGATTTGCTAAATGGCAGGTTGATAATGTTCCTTTTGTTCTAAATGTTTTGGATCAGTTGGCGGGCGATTCAAGATTTATCGACATACGAAAACGTCGCCCATTGCATCGAGAACTCACGGCAATCAAGAGGTGGGGGGATGAGGCGAAGTCAGATCGCGATAGCGCTAGAGAAAAAGCTCAGAAGAAGTTCAAGGAAATTTTAGATAGGGAACAAGCGGCACTAGAAAAGATGTACGAGAGCCTCTCTGCAAGGACGGATATCAGTGTGCAGCAAAAGGAAGAAGAACTTGCTATGGCCCGGCGCAATGGCTCGGATCGCGTTGAGTCAAGAAAAGCCCAGTTGGACCGTGAGGAGAAGACAGAATACCGCCAGATTGAAAATGAAATGGCGGCCAATATTCATCGAGTGCAGGATAACTACAAAATATTGGCAGTTGTATTGCCGCCAATTCCCCCATTAATGATTGCGATCTGTGTCTTCTTTGTCCGGCGATCGCGAGAAAGAGAGTCGGTCCACGCAAGTCGGTTGAGATAATCGATGGGCTAGTACCAAAGAAATAGTAAGAAATAGTCCTCGTTTGAGGGAATCTCCAGCAGGAATTGAAGTGACGATGAGTGAAGATAGTAAAACGCTGTTGTTTCTTGCGATTGCCTTCGTGAGCACCATATTGGCTTTCGCTGTGAGTCGTGAAGCACCTGAAAAGAAGGCCGTTGATGAGGTGGGCAAGCCTCTGGTTGCTATTGAGAATCCGCTGGATGTTACCCGCATGAAGATTATTCAGTTCGACTCCAATGAGGGGCGGGCGAAGCCTTTTGAGGTTGCCAAAGTCGAGGGTCGTTTTTCGATTCCGTCCCATGAAAATTATCCGGCAGATGAGAGCGATCACCTCGTTCGTGCCGTAACGGGTGTGAATAACAAAATTATTCTCTCAAGTGTTACCGACCAATCTGGCAACCATCATGATTTTGGTGTTTTGGATCCGGCAAACGATCAATTAGGAAAAGGGGCCGAAGGAGTGGGTACCCGAGTTACCTTAAGTGATGGTGACGGGGCAGATCTGGCAGATTTCATTATTGGCAAAAAAATAGGTGCCGCAGATGGTCAATATTACGTCAGGCAGGCTGGAAACGATCAAGTATACACAGTGAATTTAACGCCCGAAGATTTATCAACCAAGTTTGAGGATTGGATCGAACGGGACCTTCTCAAGCTGAATCCCCTTGATCTAGAGACTGTTTCGATCAACGACTACTCGGTCGTCACCCAGCAGCAGCCAGTGTTGGGCAGCGATGGCTTGCAGGTTGTCACGATCGTGCAGGGTGTTGACATGCAGTCCGATATCAAACTGCAATACGATCAGGAAAATCTTGACTGGAAAATAAAACAATTGCTTGCTTTTAAGGATGGCACCCCGGAGGAAAAGAAATTAAACGAGGATGAGGAACTCAACAAGCAGCGTCTGGATGAAATGAAATTGGCATTGGACGACTTGAAAATTGTCGATGTTCATCGAAAACCGGAGGGTCTCGGCAATAGTCTTGCGGAATTCATTCGGGACAACCCCCAGGCAGTCAAAAGTCTAGAGGAGCATGGGTTTTTCTTCCGAACGGTGCAATCGCCGAGTGGCGAAAAACAAAATGTATTGTTATCCAATAACGGTGAAGTGAGTGTGGGGATGGCTAATGGTGTGGAATACGCCCTGCGGTTTGGCAATGTTGCCGGGACAGAAAAGATAATCGAAGAAAGTGAACCAACAGCGGGTGAGGTCGCAACAGTTGCCTCGGGAGGTGGAACGGTTCTACGGAATCTGATGGTGATCACACGCGTTAACGAGGCTCTCCTCGAAGTGCCCGATTACCGAGAGGTGCCTCAAGAAAATCTCCCCGAACCCACAACCGGGGAAGCCACAGAAATAGATCGGGCCCAGCCTCCGGCTCAAGCAAATTCGGCTGAGGGGAATCCTGCGCTGCAAAACGGCGTTGGCGAGAGTTCTGGAAAATAAAAAGCTAGTGGGCCCAGCGAAGCAGAAGGCAATGTAGATTCTCGTACGCCTGAAGAAAAACAGGCCTCAGAAGAGGCAGCAAAAAAATCGTGGCAGGAGAAGAGGGAGAAGATAATCCGGGCTAACGAGAAGGAAAAGAGGGAATACGAAGAGAAAATTGCCGGAGCCAAAAAACGTTCTGCGGAACTCAATCGCCTATTTTCAGATTGGTATTATGTGATTCCGGATGACACGTATCGGAAAATCCACCTGACGATCAAGGATGTCATCAAGGAAAAAGAAAAACCGGGTGAGAATCCGGATGGCACTTCTCTGCCCTCGCCCAGAAAACGGGATCCGCTGGATCAGCTCAAGAATATTGTGCCACCAGTAAAGCCCTAGCTCGTTAGGACGATCTAACGGTTATTGGGATACTGGTTGCCCCAATTGACCTAGGAGAGACAACTGAAAAATGCCCGTGTCATGGCCGTCGCTAAATTTGATGGTATACGCATAGTTGCCGACTGGCTGCATATCCATAATGCGTAGCGGTTGCAGTTCCGCTGATGAGAGTACAGGCAAGAGGTCGCCGGTTTCGCTTGTGCTGCGTCTTTGTTCCCGGCAGCTCGCACAGGGACAGTGGTCCCGTAACTCCCGGGCGCTATATTCCCGCTGGCTGCCGTCATTCCAGGCAATGCGTAAGCGGTTTTCCGCCGTAAGGTTTAGTTCGGTGGGCCGAAGATTCACGCGATATTCCCCCTGCGTTGATCAATAAAACGTTGGGCCTTACCTTCAAATCGAGGAAGAGTGCCGACCGAAACGGCAGCGACATCAATGTTTAGTCCCAGTCGCAACTGCAACTCAGCAGCAATGCGATCGGGGGACTGTTGGCGATCTTCTACCTCTACCTGTAATCGATCGAGTGCACCTTCTCGCTGTGCAGTGATGCGGTATTCTGCGACCTCTGGAAAGCTACGTATTACCTGTTCGACGGAACTGGGGAGAATGTTGACGCCTCGTATAATCAGCATGTCGTCTACTCGGCCAAGCACACCTCCTTCCAGGAAGACAAAACGAATTTGTCCGTCTTGAGCGACCCATCTTGGCCGCACAAGATCTCCGGTGCGATAGCGGATCACCGGATTTCCCGTCCGTCCCAAGGTCGTGAGCACTAATTCAGAAAGTTCTCCTTCTAAAGCAGGAACTCCTGTTTCGTAATTGATGAACTCGGCAACAAATTCAGCTTCGTTGACGTACAGACCGCCACCTTCTAGGGTGCCATATCCCCAAGGACCAATTTCTGTCGCGCCGCTGTGATCGAGTACCCGGGCATCCCATGCGGTCTCGATTTGATCCCGAATACTCACAATCGACCCACCAGGCTCCCCGGCGACTACAATCGTGCGGATGGAAAGTTGCCGGAGGTCGATACCTACCTCAGTTGCAACCTCCGCCATTCTCAGGGCATACGAGGGCGTACAAAAAAGACATGTTGCCCCCAAAGTTTCCATCCTCTCGAGTCGTGCATGCGTCGAAAGGCCGCCCCCGGAGATGCCGAGGCAACCCCGTTGCAAAACCGCATCGAAGGCGGACCAGAAGCCAATAAAAGGGCCAAATGAGAAAGCCAGCATGCAGACATCCTCACGGGTGATTTCCGCAGCATCCAAGACATATTGCCAGCCTTCAATCCACCATTGCCAGTCTTCTGCAGTGTCGAGGACGATTAGCGGGCGACCACGCGTGCCGGACGTTTGATGGAATCGGGTATAGCGCGTCCGTTCAAAGGTTCGGTTTGCTGCCCATCCATTCTCATCTTCACCGACAAGTTCCGTTTTCGATGTATAGGGAAGATCGCTTAACTGATCGAGTGATGCAAGCTGCGGAACGACTTGGGAGAACTTCTGCGCGTAGAAATGGTTTGTAGGGAGCACTGCTCCCAGAAGATCATTCAGTCGTTGGAGTTGGTGCTTCTCGAGGGTGTCACGATCGAGTCGCTGCATCGATTGGCGGTCAACAGAAGAATCCATGGCAGTCAATGTAGCCGATGGTCATTCATTCGGGAATAAGCCGCCCAAGAGCAGACTTTGGCAGTATGCCAGTTTAGAAGCGGTTCATCATTGAATGTCGACTAGATCAAACCCAATCACAAAAATACTGATGTCGATGAACATGTGACTGACCCAGGTGGGGTAGATGGATTCACTTCGACTGTAGAGCCACGCCCAAAATATTCCTCCCACCATAATGGCTGCAGAAAAAATCCATGTTAGCGAAGAGGTCCAGCCAAAAAATGTTGCCAGCACCAAAATGTGGTGCGCGGTGAACCCCAAACTCGAGAGCAGGACCGCTGCAGAAAATCGGACCTGGCGACAAAGTTGTCCAAAAACAAACCATCGCCAATAGTATTCTTCGAGGCCCGAATGGATCAGTGAATAGAAAGCTGCCAGGGTGATATAGGGTACAAGCGTTGCGATGCCGAACCCTTCGATCTTATTGCGAATCGGTTCCAGGGCCACTGCCATTCTCCCTGTAGGGAGCAGCCAGTATTTGTACAAACACCACATCGCCAGAAGGACGAGGATCCCGAAGACGATCCCTGGGAGCTGGCCGCGAAAAGGGTTTGCCCGCAACGATAATTTGCGGCCTTGCACAAATCGCACCCAGACAAAAGGGATGCTGAACTGAGTTATTTTCAGAACGCTATAGACGCTGTGCTGAAGAGCGGTGGGTGCATTTGCCAGTAGCGAGAAGTAAACAAAGGTGAGCAGCGCCGGAAAGATCAGTGCAAAAATAATGCAATTGCGATCCGACCTAGTGGGGAGTCCAGAGGATGGTGGGCAATGGCTCACGGTTTGTTTGCCGTCCGTTTCGTGCTCTTGTGTGACTCGCTGCGCTTTCCACTACATCGACATCACCTTAATGCGACGGATGCAACCTTAAGAGAATGGATCAAAAGGCAGCGTATGACAACCCGCCTCAGTCCATGAATACGTCTGTTAATGAGGCAATTTGCCGCATAGCCGCGGTAAAGCTGTGTTGGGCGAATCTAGCTGCCGGAGTCGAGCATCCGGAATCCGCATTCAACCGCGTTGCACACTTGAGGTCCCCTCGCTTGCCGCTATGAAACGCTACGCAATAGCGCTAAGGTGAATCGCCTTGTCACGCGACTTATAGATTGTTTTAACCATTCGTGTTTATTCGATGTATTCTTCTTTGTTCGATCACTGGCCTTATTGGCATGAGGAAATGCAATCTTTGGGATATCGACACCCAAAAAAGGGCATAGCTCATCCCAACCATGTCCTTCGGCTAGATCCATTACCAACAAATCTTGCGGGCGATTCTTAAAGTGGTTCAAAACCTCGTTGTTATGATCTTCAAATCGTTTGATATAGACAGATTCATTGCCTTCTGGACATCCAACACCATAGGTCCATTTTCTCATTGGTGTTTCCCCGTGACCAAAATGTCTGACTTGGCTCTTTATCCAAGAGTCAGTGTCTCTTAGCATCAATATAAATTTACTGCCTGGATACTTTGCATCGACTTCTTTGTAGATTATCGGCCAAGGATTGTCCTGGAAAGCATTGAATTGTTCAACCAAGTCATAAGCCATTGGGAGTACATTGTTCTCAATAGAAGGATCATCTATCCCATTGGGTCCAGTGACTCGATACCCCAATTTGTTTAAGGCAACAGCAAGGCTAGTCGTGCCCGTTTTGTGAAACCCCACACACAAAAACCTTGGTTTTGATCGTTGCTCGGCGTCTTAGGCGCATGACTCGTCTTTGACTGTGGGTTGAGAGCCTAACGATTGCTTAGCGGTCAGGCCGCTGTGAGACGATCGTGGGTGGCTGTTGGCTTAAAAACGCAAAGAGGTTTCCAATGTCTTCTAGGGAAAGCGCATTGAGCAGACCCACTGGCATTGTCGACTTCTTGTTGGGAGCGATGTCATCAATGTCAGCAGCTGCCACAGTAAGCCTGTTGCCTTCAGGATCAATGACGATAATGCTCCCGTCGTTGTTCTCGTGGACGATGCCTCGGAGAATGCGCCCGCTTGCTGTGGCAACGGTTTTCGTTGCATACTGGTCGGAAATAATATGGGATGGGAAAAGAATCGATTCCAGTAATTCCTTCTTTTGAAATCTTTTACTGATTGTGCTCAGGTCGGGACCAACATCTGAACCCAATTTTCCGAAACGGTGGCATTTGATGCAGTTTGCTTGCGCATACACAAGACGCCCCAACTCTGGTTTGGCAACGAGAGCTTCTTCGGTTTCCAGATATTGCTCAAGTTCGGAAAAACTGTAACGATCTTCATCGGCTTCTTTAGGGAGGACGGGATCGGGCAAATCAGGGTAGGTCTCGCGAAACCATGATTGCCATGCAGCAATCTTTTCAATCTGGGTCTCACCGAATTCACTCTGAAGTTCCCCAGTCCATTTTTCCAGCAGTGTCGTTACCAGTCGCCTGCCGGTGTCCTGCTTTTGCTTGAGCCCTTGTAGAATCAGCTGACGGATAACATGTGGATCGGCGGAGGTCTGCTCGGAAGAAAGCATTTTTGCCATCACCGCTGAAGCAACATCATCTTCCAGTACCGTAAGAGAGCGAACCAGAAGGGGCCAATTATCATCATTGGGATGCTGTGCGAGGGCAACGGCGAGAATGCCGCGTCGTTCCGGTTCGATTTCAAAGAGCTCTCGTAGATAAGCCAAGCCTTCCTTGTTGCCACTTCGGGCGATGACGGCGGCAATTCCAACACGCAGCCGATCGGCGGCATCCCCATCGTCTTTTGCCAGTTTACCATCCAATTCTCTCAGCATACTGAACGTTTCTGGCGTTGGCTGTTTTGGAAGTTTTGCAATGGCGCCAAGTGCTGCACCGGGCCACTCCGCTCCCCGATCCAAAACCAGTTTTTGGTCGGAGGGGGCCATGCGTGAAACGAGTCGACGGGCGACATCGTCTAGATAGCGAGCGTGTGAAGGGCTGCTTGCTCCTTTTTGAATCTCGGCAATGAGGCTGAGTATTTCAAATTGTTGTGCGACTGACCAACCTTTGATCAGATAGGGTGAGTGCGCGATTAAATGCGTTTTATCGGGCAGGGAAAGATTGCTTTTCAGTTTTTCCATATAGCGCGTTGCAACCAGTGGTGATTCTAGATAGGCCAGCAAGCGGACCAATTCCCGATTGATGGTTGCATTCCCGGATGGGAATTCGCTTGAAAGTTGGCGCATGAGTTCCTGGACGCTCTTTGGAGCAATATTGCCATGGGCCAGCGCGAGTTGCTGGATACGGAGCAGGTCGATAAACTCGCGATCTGCAATAAAGTCACCCATTAATGTGTGGGTTCTCTTGAGAATGTCCCGACAAGTTTCACCGTCTGGTTTGGTCCCTAGAAGGGCTGCTGAACCAACCAGGAAAATCCGTTGATCGTCCGACTCGATAACAGGCTGCTGCCATGCTTTGCGTGGTTGGTTTTGCAATGCTTTAGCAGCGGCCCACGATAGATAACGGTCACCGTGAGCGAGCAGGGCGATCAATTTGTCCGTTGGGAGATTTGTGTTGCCGGTACGGGCGAGTGATTCGCAGACCGTCCTCTGTACAACGACATTGGGATCGTCAACGAGTTCAACAAGGCGGTCCACAGCCTGTTGTTCGGTATGTAGCCCAAGAAAGTAGACAGCCTTCGTGCGAATTCGCCGATCACGATCTTTGGATAATTTTACAAGGAGATCAACCGATGGCTGGGGGCCATACAGTTGCAAGAGATCAATGGCCCTTGTGCGGTGTGAAACAGAAGCTTTTAAGTCAGTAGCAATAGACAACAATTTTCCACTCCATTGCTCACCGAAAGTTTCTTTAGCCAATGCGATCCGCTGGCGTGACCACGCAGTATGTAGCTGAGGCTGCTTTAGCGCAACTTCGATTCCCACACCGGGGTCCTGAATTTCGGGAGGCACGTTGCCGGTCCAGGTGACGCGATACACTCCGCCCTCGGTTCCGCGCCCACCGGTACAAAAATAGAGTCTGCCATCCGGCCCGACCTCTAGATCGGTTACGTTGAGCGGACTCCCTTCGAGAAACACACCAACTTCGGTTTGATAGGAGGCACCCTGACGTTTGAGTCTTACCGCAAGGATGCGTCCCTGTGCCCAGTCACCGACGAAGAGCGAACCATGATAACGCAAGGGAAACATGAAGTGTTCGTAAACGGTCATTCCTGTAGGGGATCCGTTCCCCGATTCTGCAAGGGACGGCAGGCTGTCAATGAAGTAATCGGGCCATTTGGCCCAGCCGCTCCGCCAGCCAAATTCAGCGCCGGCAATCACATGGTTGCCTCGTGTCGGTCGATACCAGGAAGTCCCCTGGTCCCACTCCATGTCGGCATCCCAGGTAAAAAGATCTCCGGAAGCGTTGAAGGCAATGTCGTACGGATTCCTAAGGCCGCCGGCAAATCGCTCAACGCGCTTTCCTGACGGATCTATTCTGTAAATGACACCTCCGGGAGCCTTGCCCGAATTGGCATGGCCACGAGGGTCGAGATGTCTCGGTTGAATGAGATCTCCCTCATAGAAATGTTTGTATGGACTCATCTCTTCAATGGGTGCATTGATTCGCGAGAGGTTGCCGGCGAGCAGATATACCATCCCATCCGGACCCAAACGCAGTGCGTGGGGGCCATGTTCCTGCATTTTCCCCTTAAAGGATAAAACAACGCGAATGTGATCGATAACCCCATTCCGATCATCATCCGACAAGCGATAAAGGCCGCTGCCTTTCGGGCCATCTGCAGTGACCAAAACCTGTCCATTCATCGCGAGAATACCTTGGCAATTTGTCACTTCTTTGCAGTACGTGGTTACCGTTTCTGTAATGCCATCCCTGTCCATGTCGCGAATCAACAGGAGGGGACCACCTTCACGAGAAGCGATAATATTGCCAAATTCATCAAACGTCATCGCGATCAATGATCCCGCATCTTCCGCGGGGACTACCGACTCCACTCTGAATTCTGGTGTCGCCTTAAATCGTGAAACTTTTTTACCGGCGATGGCTTTTGCAGATCTTCTGGGGCTGTCTGCTTGGTTTGCAGTGGAGGCAACTGCAACGGGTGTTTTCCAAACCCGCGTGTCGCTGCCTGCTGCAATAATGGAAGCTGCTTGCCAACTGCTGTCAAGAAAGTCAGCGCGTTGCCATCCCCCTCTTTCTCCACGGCTGGTTTTCCAAGTTCGGTTTGTCACCATTTGAAATGCGGAAGTTTTTGTCCCGTTCAGCGTAATGCTTCCCAAGAGGCCCGCAGGTCCTGGCTCTGACTGGATTGCCTTGATGGCGACAACGTTACGCCCGGATCGGAGATAGGATCCGATCGGATGTCGTTTCATTTGCGCATGCCCGTTGCCGTCAGCGATTTTGATGCCGTTGACAAACAGCGTGTATTCGCCATCGCAGGCTAGATCGACCGAGCCATCGCGATCCTCGCGCAGTACAAAAGTCTTTCGAAAATAACAGGTGCCTGCTGCTTTGTTTGCATTGTCCGAAAGACGCGCCCAGATCCAATTTGCGGCATTTGGGTTGACACCTTGCGCGCGCAGGGGTGCTGTATGGTACGCGTTTGCCAAAAGGCCCGCGACCAGTAGTGACGTGACGATAAGTGTGCGACGAGTACGTAGGATAGTCGCAGAGTTCATCCTGATCTCCGCTGATAAATGATGCATCGGGATTCCATTCCAGGCCGGTGATATCACACCGAGCGTCGCGGAGTTTAGCAACTAAAGCATATCAGTGACAACATAGGTTCCCTTAGAGATACATGCATTGCTGTCATGCACCGGTGGTCTCCATTGGATCCGTGGGGTAATCGTCAATGGATGAAATAGGCCATTGTCCATTGCCGGAGTTCCATCGGTGCTTTCTTGCTCAATGCCATTCCTTTTTGTACGATTTGCTTGTCCACGCGGGGGTCACGATTTCTGATTGGACGCTAAATCAGCCCAAACCTCTAAATAGCAAGGAAAATTCGGGAATGTCTCATTTCAAATCGACACACGGTCTCCTGCTAGCACTATTGTTGTCGCCAATATTGTTTGGCTGTACTCCTGCTAGCGACGATGCCGGTCGATCGGCGACAGATGATTCTGAGGAAGGCCCTTTTGTTCTGGGAGATTTAATCAAACCTTTCGATCCCCCCACGGCAGAGGAGTTGGAAAAAAAAGTTTCTCAGAACGGTGGCTGGGTGGATCGCCCGGTCCTCGACAGTCTTGAGTTGCTCCGGAAACGCCAGGCAAAGGAACCCGTTTTAGCAACCGTCAGCGAGGCTATGGATATCCGCAATACTTCCGACGCCGCCAACGCCAAGATACTCAGTGCCCTTGGCCGTCTTCCCGAAAACAAACAGGACGTCGACTTTAATGCGCAAATCACCCGTGCCACGCCCCAGGCGCTCAACAATCAGAATCCATTGCTGGCCAGTACCGTGACCGAGTTTGAAGTAAGTGGATTGACCGGTTTTGGGCTTTTCGGCTTTGACTGGAAATTTATGCCGTTCGCCTCCTCCGATTCCGTTGTCTCCTGGCAGACGAGCAAAGATGGTTATTACGACAAGGTCGTCATGCGTGATGATTTGCTTTGGAGTGATGGCACCCCCATTACCGCGCACGATATCGAATTTAGTTTCCGGGACATTATGTCTTCACGTGTGCCCATTCCAGCGCAGCGAACCGGTACCGATGAGATCAAA
>JABABY010000129.1 GCA_014237955.1 Planctomycetota bacterium | reverse complement strand
TACGGCCGCAGCAAGAGTCGGCTCTGGCGACTGCTTCGCTGGCCGACCGAAACAGATCGTCTTGCAGCCGAACAGGCACTCGCCCAACTCGGCATGAGCGATTTTAAAGACCGCCATATCCGGCAACTATCTGGCGGACAGCAGCAACGCGTATTCCTGGCCCGTGCACTCTGTCAAGAAGCAGACATCCTCCTTCTCGACGAACCACTGACAGGGGTCGATGTTGCCACAGAGGAAATTATTTTTTCGCTGATTGACAAACTCACCGCTGCCGGAAAAACCCTGCTTCTGGTAAGCCACGATTTATCGATTTTAAATCGCTTGCATCAAGTCATGCTACTCAACCGGCGGATCATCGCAATCGGCCCACCCGAACAAACCGCTACCGAAAACAATCTCCGCCAAACCTATGGTGGCCGGCTTGCACTCCTTGACCAGGCTGAAGCAGCTCTTACAAAGATGAAGTGAGCGACGATGCCAGACATATTCTCACAAATCGACTTCCAACACTGGCTCCTGCGACCCTTCAGTGAACGGTGGTGGCAGGAGACGCTTTGCAGCATGCTGGTTGGCGTGACCTGTGGTGTCCTGGGCTGCTATGTCGTGCTACGCCGGATGGCATTGATCGGTGACGCACTGAGTCATGCCGTATTACCTGGCGTCGTCATTGCTTTTCTCATCACAAACAATACCGGTATTTTTGGGCTTTTGTCAGGAGCGCTCCTGGCGGGCCTAGTCACCGCCGTGCTGATCAATTTGATAAGTCGTGCTAGCCGCACTAAAGAAGATTCTTCGATTGGAATTGTCTTTACGTCACTCTTTGCAATTGGCATCATCCTGGTAAGTGCGTTGCCACGGGGGCTGCACTTTGATCTAAAATGCTTCTTATTCGGCGATCCACTTGCCGTCAGTGCAACCGACCTGCTACTGATGGTGGTTATCTGCCCCGTTGTGCTGGCACTGACCACGGCTCTTTATCACCCGTTCAAACTCGCCAGCTTCGATCCGGTGGTGGCAGCGGCAATGGGCGTCCCCGTAATGACACTCCACTACCTGCTCATGGGAATGTTATCCGCAACGGTTGTTGCCGGGATTAAAACAACTGGAGTCATTCTCGTCGTTGCCCTTGTGATCACACCCGCTTCGGCCGCGTATCTACTGACCAATCGCCTAAGCAGAATGATGATACTCGCCGGAGCGTTTGGGGGGATTTCAGCCGTCGCCGGCATGACCCTTTCCTTTGTGACCAACTGGCCTAGTGGTGCCACTATGGTCGTGTTTGCTACCGCGATCTTTGGTGTCGTACTCCTCCTGAGCCCAAGTCAGGGAATCGTGATCAAAATGTACCGGCGACATAAAATGCAATGGAATGTGGAGTGCGAAGATGTGCTGAAGACGGTCTACCGCAACACCCACGAAGGAATAGAATGGTGCAACCTACGCCTTGTCACCAACGTAACGCGGATCTCCCTGCGTCGCCTGCACGCTATTGTCGCCCACCTGAAAAAGAAAGCCCTCCTCCATCGCAACAGCGATAATGAACTCCAACTCACCGCCTCCGGCCGCATACGAGCGTTGGAGATGGTCCGGTCCCACCGCCTCTGGGAATCGTATCTCACGGAACGGGCTGGCATGGCAGTAGCGGATGTTCATGAACAAGCAGAGCAACTCGAACATGTCCATGAGCTTGTGGACGAAGTCGACCGCAACCTCGGACATCCGCGCGTCGACCCCCACGGCGAGACGATACCACCGGGCAAAAAAAGGGACCAAAGTGAATGAAGGGCAACGTCCCGAAATCATTCCGGTTCATATCCGAGATTTGGCGATAACCAGCGTTCTGCCTCTGAGAGAGCCACGTCTTTGCGACGCGCGTACGCCAACACTTGGTCATGAGAAATGCGATCCACCGCAAAATAGCGAGCTTCCGGATGGGCAAAGTAGAGCCCGCTTACACTTGCGGCAGGCATCATGGCAAAATTTTCCGTCAGCTGCACTCCGGCTGCATGTCCGGCATCTAAAAGATCAAAGAGCGTCTTCTTTTCCGTATGGTCCGGGCAGGCAGGATAGCCAGGTGCCGGACGGATGCCACGATACTTTTCCTGAATCAACTCTTCATTACTGAGTTTTTCTTGGCCACCAAAGCCCCATTCGAGACGAACCTCCTGGTGCATTTTTTCCGCCAACGCTTCGGCAAGCCGATCGGCAAGTGCCTTTGCCATGATTGAATTGTAATCGTCATGCTGCGCATCAAATTCAGCACAAAGTGCATCGCAGCCGATGCCTGCCGTGACCACAAAACCCCCAAGGTAGTCGTTGCAGTCTGAATCGACCGGCGCAATATAATCGGCTAGCGAACGAAAATGCTTCTGCCCCTTCCGTTCCCACTGCTGCCGGAGCATCGAAAAACGCGCCAACTCTTCTGCGCGGGTCTCGTCTGTGAAGAGCACAATGTCATCCCCCTCGCTTCCTGCCGGCCAGAATCCATAACAGGCATTCGCTTCCAACAGTTGCGCATCAACAATCCGATCGAGTAGCTGTATGGCATCGTCAAAGAGTTTCTGAGCTTCCGATCCCACCTGATCGTCCTCAAAAATCTTCGGATACTTTCCTTTTAGCTCCCAGGTCATAAAAAATGGCGACCAATCAATGTAAGGTCGGATTTCAGCAAGTGGGATCTTTTTGATCGCTCGCACTCCGGCAAACGAAGGCACCGCAATATCGCCTGCCGACCAATGGATGGGCAATCGGCGAGCCAATGCCTCCTCGTAGGGCACCAGTTTTACCTCCCGCTGCCGATAACGTTTGGCAGTCGCTGTCTGTACTTCACGATACGCCTTGAGATAATCATCGCGAGTCTCGTCATTAATTAATTGCTCGACAATGCCCACACTCCGCGATGCATCCAGCACATGCACTACGCCGGAGTCATAATGCGGAACAATTTTTACAGCTGTATGCTTATCGCTTGTGGTAGCACCACCAATCAATAGGGGAGTCTCAAAACCGAGCCGCTTCATCTCTTTGGCAACATAAACCATCTCATCCAGACTCGGCGTGATGAGACCCGAGAGCCCAATGATATTGACGTGGCGCGTTTTGGCTTCTTCCAAAATCTTTTCACAGGGGACCATCACCCCCAAATCGATGATTTCGTAATTATTACAGGCCAATACAACACCAACTATATTTTTGCCGATGTCATGCACATCACCTTTGACCGTCGCAAGCAAAATTTTTCCACGAGACTGGTCCTGTTCCAGTCCGGCGGCCTTCTTCTCCTCATCCATGAACGGCATGAGATAACCCACCGCCTTTTTCATCACACGGGCTGATTTGACAACCTGAGGAAGGAACATTTTGCCAGAGCCAAACAGGTCGCCCACGACCCCCATACCATCCATCATCGGCCCTTCGATGATCTGCAGGCATCTATCATATTTTTGCCGTGCTTCTTCCGTATCCTCCACCACAAACTTATCGATCCCTTTAACCAGCGCGTACTTGAGCCGCTCTTCCACCACCGCGTCACGCCAGGCCAAATTCTCAGTGCGTTGTTTTTTATTCCCAACCTTGACGGTCTCCGAAAATTCCAACAGGCGATCGGTCGCATCGGAACGGCGATTGAGCAACACATCTTCTACGTATCCCAAGAGGTCTTTGGGAATCTCCTCATAAATTTCAAGTTGCCCCGCATTCACAATCCCCATATCGAGACCCGCCCGGATGGCATGGTAAAGGAATGCGGCATTAATCGCCTCGCGAACGACATCGTTTCCACGAAAACTGAAACTCACATTGCTTACACCACCTGAAACCTTAGCGCCAGGACACTGCTGCTTAAGTTGACGGGTCGCCTCAAAGAAATTGACAGCGTAGTTGTTGTGTTCTTCCATACCCGTGGCGACCGTGAGAATATTAGGGTCGAAGATAATGTCTTCGGGCGGAAAATCGACCTGTTGCGTGAGAATATCATATGCTCGCTGGGAGATCCGCACTTTGTCATCCACTTCGACCGCTTGACCCTGCTCATCAAAAGCCATCACCACCGATGCCGCACCGTATCGGCGAATCAACTTTGCCTTGGCAATAAATTCCGCCTCACCCTCCTTAAGGCTGATGGAGTTCACAATGCCTTTGCCTTGCACAGCCCGCAGGCCTGCCTCAATCACCGACCACTTAGAACTGTCGATCATTACCGGCACCGCGCTGATATCCGATTCACCCGCAATTAGCCTGAGAAATCTGGTCATTGCCGCTTCGCCGTCGAGAAGGGCATCGTCCATATTTATATCGATGACTGCGGCACCTCCCTCGACTTGGTTGCGGGCAATCTCGACCGCCTCCTCGAACTGCTCTTCACGAATCAGCCGGGCAAATTTTCGCGAACCGGTCACATTGGTGCGTTCGCCAATCATGAGGAAATTAGCATCTTCCCGCAGGGCCAATGGCTTGGATCCGGAAAGACGTGTCAACGGCTTGATCTTGTTTTTCTTGTGCGGGGGCACTCCGGCAACCGCATCCGAAATCGCCGCAATATGCTCCGGCGTGGTGCCACAACAGCCACCCACGATATTCAACCACCCCGCCTCGACCCATTCGCCGATTGTCTTGGCCATGCTGCCTGGCTGGAGATCAAATTCGCCCATCTCATTCGGAGTG
Organism: Planctomycetota bacterium; assembly: GCA_014237955.1. Classification (GTDB taxonomy): domain Bacteria; phylum Planctomycetota; class Planctomycetia; order Pirellulales; family UBA7805; genus UBA7805. The sequence goes on along the minus strand of JABABY010000129.1, from coordinate 1,283 downwards.
CCTGCATTGGGATGGCAACTGATAAACGAGGTGGCAAGCTTGGAGAGCTCCTCAATATGCGGCCGCATCACATCCGGCCCGAGCGCGCAATTCATCCCAACGCTCAGCAAGGAAAAGTGCGAAATCGAATTCCAAAATGCTTCGATGAGTTGCCCCGAGACAAACGTCGCGCCCGATGGATCAAAGGTGCCGGAAACCATCACCGGAACCGATTGGCCCGACTCCTCGAAAAATCGACTGATGGCAAACAGGCACGACTTTAAGTTGAGTGTGTCGATCACAGTCTCAGGAAATAGCACATCGACCCCTCCTTCGACCAATGCTGCAACCTGCACATAGTAGGAGGCTTCCATCTCCTCGAACGTGATGCCGCGATAGGCCGGATCCTCCACCTTGGTGGAAATGGCTGTCTGCTGCGAGGTCGGTCCGATCGAGCCGGCAACGAACCGCGGCTTGTCTGGGGTCTTCTCAGAAAATTCGTCTGCCGCCCGCCGCGCATTGGCGACTGCAGCCAGATTGATCTCACGAACCACCTCAGGCGCAAAATCAAAATCGGCCAGTCCGACGGGACTGGCATTGAATGTGTTGGTCTCGATGATGTCGGCACCAGCAGCGAGATACTGTCGATGAATTTCGATAATCTCCTTCGGCCTCGTGAGGCTGAAGACATCGGTGCAATTTTTCAACTCTTTGTGATGGTCAGCAAATCGATCTCCTCGGACCTCACGTTCCTCAAGACCGAGTCCGAAAATCATCGATCCCATCGCCCCATCGAGCACCAGGATGCGCTGGGAGAGAAGGTCTTCTAGGTCGAATCGGTGATTGTGCTGCATCGTATAATATTAGCTGATCATCCGATCGACTCGGGCGAACAGGCCGTAAAAAGCAAACATAAAATACGCTTGCCACCTACGCGACAAACGCCTCTCCTCGACGCGTGACGATAACAAACAGCGACCAATCTTCCTAGCGCGTATCGCCGCCAAGCAGTACTTTGACTGATGATCTCAACGCACAGCAGCCTGAACCGTCGAAAATGCCCCAAAAGAGCGGTCTGGCATATTGCTTTATTTATCCGTTTCGTTGCAAGGCTCAAGATCGCGAGGACGGCTACCCGATAATATGGAGATATGAGTCGCCATTGCAACACCCTCGCCCCAGAGATGAAAAAGCACCTGCCACGGTCGGCCGCAATGATTAAGGTCTTGGCGGTCTTCCCAAACGTCGAAACCGATTCTCGTCAGTCTGAAATCGCTAAAAACATCCAGGAGCCCGGTCCCTCG
>JABABY010000128.1 GCA_014237955.1 Planctomycetota bacterium | reverse complement strand
GCACAGCATCGCCCAAGTCACCATTTGGTAAGGACTTGGGCTTTTTCTTGCGCTCGCCGGCCAGGTCTTCGGTTTCGCACTCTGTCGCACCAAGTAGCAGGGTTTCGCTCTGCAGGCGCTGCGCCTGGCGCTGCACGTTTGAGTCTGCCGCTCGAGGGTTGTCGGTGGTCTCCTGGAGATACAGCGACGAATCCATGACCTGGCCCAACCGATTGACCGCATCTGCCTCTCGCCCGGGGATTAGATGCCCATAACGGTCCATCGTCAACGTAATGGAATGGTGACGCATTACCTCTTGGATTTCCTTTGGGTGAGCGCCAGTCATTGCCAGCCAAGCTCCACACGTATGTCGCAAGCAGTGGAAATCTAGTCGCTCTCCCATTTTGTTGTTTGCTGGTTTACCTCGCTCGTCGATGGCGAGCAGGAAATCAGAATCACGCCGTCGATGCAGCTCCTCCGGCTGGATCGTGGGGTCCGCCATCCATTGTTCTCTAGCGTCAACGACATCTTCCCGCAACATTCTGGCCATATTGGAGGAGTGTGGCAGGTCAAAAACAGGCGACTCGAGATCCTTGGCATGAATGTGTTGTCTTAACTGACTAGCCAGCGGATCGTCGATATACTGCCTTGCCTCTTTTCCACTCTTAGTAGATTTTCCCTCGCATATGACAAACGGACGGGGTTCATCCAGGAAAAGATGCACAATCCGAAGACTCCTAATCTCTTCGGTGCGAAGCCCTGTTTTTATCGCCAATTCGTACAACAAAATACGAAACTCACCTTCCATGTTGTACCGAGGCGGACTGTTACTTACGGTCGCCTTCAGATGTTTCCACTCGTCTGGGAGCAGGATGCGACGATAAAAGGATCGTTTCTTGTTTGGATTCGGTTTCCTTATGGATTTTAGAGGGTCGCGGGAAAGCTTCTGGTTTTCATCTAGCCATTTGGTGAAGGCTTTGATGGCAGTCAGTTGGGAATTAATGGTTGCCGAAGCTAAACCCTTTTCCATCTGATGGGCTGTAAAGCGGTTGACTCCGTCAGGGTGAATCTCCGCCGCTTTTTCGAAACCCGCAAATTGGCAAATGTCGTTGATTAATCGTAAGGTCGTTTTGCGATGCTTTTCCGTTACGTCTGACGCTTTCAATTTTGTTCGGAAGTCTTCCAAATGCTCGCTGATCGGTCGCTGTGACTCTCTATGGATCATGTCCTGGACAGGGTCGATCACGCCCTCACGCTTTAGGGCGGCTTCTGCCTCGAGTTTGTGGCCGATACGGTTTGCTGCCGCGCGATCCGTCGTATTAGTGCATTTCGTTCGTCTTTTGCCGTCGTGATCCGTCCATGATACGTAATAACTCCCCTTATTATCGCGTTTGTATGTAGAGGCCATTTTTATCTTTCTAGTTTTGTTGAATAGTTGTTGTAAATTAACCAACTCTTGGTGAACTGTGTAGCTGACGACCTTTGTTTGCTCCACTTCTAAACTAACGGCGAACGTCTCTTCGCTGAAAATTCAGCTGCAGTTAGTTATCTGGAAGACAAAGGAAAATGTTTATCTGGACCGTCTACGGTAATGCAACTTTTTCTTGGAAATGAGCAATACTGTAGACAAGTCTTAACTGAAGAGCGCAAACCGTCTGGTTGGTTGACCCCTCTGCCCGGGTGGGGAATTCTGCCAACTCCCCTTTCCCATTTTCATGAGCTTATTGAGAGCTTCTTCCGCTGCTGTAGAAGTTTGGTACCGTTTGATTCCTTGGAAAACTTCTCTAGCTGTTACCGGATGGCCTCTGTCTCTGATCCATTGGATCAATTTTCGCAGTTCCCGCTCTGAATCGGTTTCAGCAAAAAGGTCATAGATTCGCCTTGTTTCGGCTTTAAACCAATTGGTGAGTTCAACGCCGGCTCTCATGCTCAATTCGTCAACGTAATGAGGAGAATGCGAGTCTGGCTCATTGCCGGCCCAATGAACAAGCTGGAAAACCAAGGCCAACCGAGCTGCGTATTCTTCGAATTTGGACCAGGCCGCGGCAAGATCTCCTGAAAGCCGCATTTGTTCTGCATTGTGGTCGTTGTAATACTCAGTCCAAATTTTCTTTGCTTCCGGGGTTAACGTTAAGTCTCGTTGCGAATCACAATTGAACTCATCGACCTGACGTTCCAAAGTCGCCAATCTGGCGAAGAGTTGGGAAATCAAAAGTTGCAGATTGTCGTCAATTTCATCTTCCGTCCAAAACTTTTGTTTTCTCGGTGGAAGGCACATAAGAAATCGAGCTGCCAAGCCCGACTCTCGATGGTCTCGGTTTAGTAAACGTTTCAAGATCCCCGGCTGGCAACCCCCTGTAATGGACAGAGAAGCCTCTGGAACCAATATCGTTTTCGGCTCCCCCGTTTTTCGGTCAATGACGACACTTTCGGCATTGTACATCGAGAGCCAATGGGACGTATCGGGACAGGGTCCACCGCCTGAATACTTGTCAAAGGAATTAAACCAACCGGCGAGTTCATCCCGGTCTAATAAGATCCCTTTTGGGTTTGCCAATAAAATCGGGAAAAGTGATTCGATGGTTGCGTCGTTTGATCGGAAACGTTTCGCAGAAGGCGGAACAGGCTTGTTTGGGGGTGGATCCAGATCACGGCTACTTTTCCAACGCGAAAAGTCTTTTTCATATTTTGCGATTTCGACCTGATATGCCTCCATCGCTCCCTGGTTGCTTTCTAAGGCGTCCTGGTTGAGTTGGTGTATCGCCGCCAGAGCGAGCCGAAAAGCGGGCGATTTGGCGTTGCCGCTTTCCCCAATGATGATCGTCCAGATGATTGACGGTGCCCACCAACCGTTTTTGATTTTCAACCGCCGCGTGTTGCCGATGACCGAAGCACACGCGGTGAGCAAAGGCAGCGTAATATAGGAAGGATCGCACCCAATGGCTGATGAGGCTTCCAAAACATAACGTTCTACCGGTTTGGGCAAAACATCCACGGGAATTGGCTTAAAAGCATCTTCGCTTCCGATGGTGGACTGCTGTGTAGGGTTGCTTTGGATCATTCGGCACCCCCTTTCGTGTTCTTTGCAATCCAAGTCTGCAGATCCCCAACGGGGTATCTGACGGATCTTCCAATCCGTAAATGAGGTAGCTCTCCGCCTACGGTCATGCTCCACAGTTTTCTTTTGCTGATAGCGAGCATCTCCGCTGCCTGTTTGGTGGATAGAAGAAGTTGGTCCAAATGAGCCGATTTGCTCTTCATAACGGGCCTCCGATCGTTTTGGGTGAAAAAAGAGTCTTCTACCCATGGAGGATTTGTTCGGTGAAACGAGGCCGAACGACGTTTCTGAGCACAGGAAACACGGTTTATTTCGGGGTTTTATTAGTTTTAATTTTTTTTGAGTGTTCGGTAGGGACCGTGTTTTCCCCGAACACGTTAGCGTAATTCAGTATCCTCTTTGGTTATGTTTCGATTTGACAAAAGGGCGGGAGCGTATTCGTTATTAAGTATTTTCAATGCAGTTACCAAATTTTCATTGTGAAAACACTGTTGAACATAATCCTTATGGCAACCAAATCTAGCTTTGAAAAAATCGGAGACGGTTGACTTGCTTAGTTCGGTCCGATTTGAGATCTCGCTTACCTTTAATGGTTCGTAGTTTAAACAGCCTCCCTGCTGGTATTGGTGATGTAGAGTTAGAGCCGCGATAATAAGGTGGTGACTGTCTGGAATTGGGCTCTTTGAACTTAGTGAATTTTTCTTATCCACGCCGCGATTTTGTTTTCGCTTAAGATTCTTCAAATAGTTTTTTGCGTGGTTACTTTGCTCCTGTAACCAATCGGCCAAACGCGTGGCTTGTTCAGTCAAGAATTTCGAATCCTCGAAATCATAAAACAGAAGGTCCTGCCAATAACCATTAGCCGGTTTAGGTAGTCTTCCGCCAAAGGTGAACTGAATCTCGGCAATTTCCAAACTTAGCTGGTTGTTTGCGGGGATGACTTCCAGCAAACTAGCCTTCTGTTCGTTAGTGTCAGCTTTTTCCCAAAGTCTTAGTTCTACACAGGCGGCTTTGATTGCTTTAATCCGAGCTTGGAATAGGCCGATATCTTCCTTCGGGAAACCCTTCAAAAGGGTTAATCTGAGGTAACTCATTGGCAAAGGTAGATAGGTGTTGGGTGTTAGGCCTCCCTCGCCGCATAACCAGTCGGTGCAACTTTCCCATAACTCGGGCAAGGTTAGAGAAACGCCGAACCTTTCTCGCATCATATGACGCAAAATAGGCCACCCTATGATTTCCTCTGGAGACGGAGGATTTGACTTAATTGCGACATCTAATTCCGCGATTTTACCTTGAGAGGACCGGCAGAAATGGCATGTTCCGCGATAGGACTCCTTATCACTTAGCAATTTACCACACGTTTTGCAAAACCTTGTTTCCTTCACGTTGGGCATTCGGGGAACCCTCGATAATTGCTAGTAATACTCTCGGATATACCCGTAAGCCCGATCAAACAGATCAGTGTCCGAGTGCAGCTGATACTTGAAGAGCGTCTTGCGGAGGGCCTTCTTGATCGCGCGCTCGCCGGCATGGGTGTCCTGCCAGCCATCGAACCTGACATGACGGACGATCTCGTCGATGTCGTTCACCACACGCTCGACCATGATCGGCGTATCCCCGCTCTTCGCTTCCTCGAAGAGCTCAGTGAGGGCGGCCTTGCCGCGTTCTTCCTGCTCGATCGGTGGAGCCGCCTGCTCGGTCGCGACCACATCCCTGGCCAGATCCAGCAGTTCCTTCAGGAATTCGACACTGATCAACAGGCCCTGCTCGTGTTTCTGTCGCAGGGCTTCCAGGCGTTCGGCCAGTGCCTTGAACCGCGGGTCATGCACGTGTTTTCTGAGCCGATTCGACACCTTGATGTCGATTTCCTTGGCCTTCCTTGTCGGATCAGGGGTTCCCAACACTGCTTCCAGTAGCTCAGCATTGAGTACCAGTGTCTCGAGATCGTCCTGGACCGCTTCGACCGTGACATTCTCATGAATCAGCTCAATAGTCTTGGATCCCAGGCGATGCCAGACGAGCCCACCGGTGCCTGTGGTCGGTTTGACCGACTCGTAGACCTGCACGATCCACCGGTAGTCGGTTTCGTGCTCACTAAGGATGTGATCGGGGGAAATCGCCTCCCACAGTCGTGCCAGATAGCTGCAGTCTCGGGCAAAGCGATCTCGTACATCGTTATTCGGTAGGCAGTCCTGGGCGGCGATCAACCCCTCGTATCCACTCACCGATCGGTCGACCCCCGGGAAATACTCCAGGCACTTCTGGATCGCTTCCGGTAACTTGGCTTTGAGCTCCTCGATATTGGACACCACGCGCGTGATACCCTCTTCGTCGAACTCCAGAGCCTGAGCAACGTCGTCAAAGACGCCGAGGTAATCGACGATCAGGCCGTGCGTCTTTTCCTGGCCATAAGGACGGTTGGTTCGGCAGATCGCCTGCAGGAGGGTGTGGTCCCGCAGCGGCTTGTCGAGATACATCGTCTGCAGGATCGGCGCATCAAAGCCTGTCAATAATTTGGCAGTGACGATAATGATCTTCAGGGGGTCGTCGGGATCTCGAAAACGATCCAGCAGCTTCTCCTCAGCATCCCGGTCGCGGTTGTATTCTGCATACTGCGACTCGCCACTGCTGATAGACATGACAATGTCAGATGTCTCTGGCGGCAGATGCTTGTCGAGCTCCTGTTTGTAGAGCGCGCATGCTTCCCGATCGATGGTAACGATCTGAGCTCCGAACCCGTTCGGCTCGACCTTTTCCTGAAAGTGCTGAGCCATATCCTGACAGACTGCCGCCACACGGGCTGGCGATTTCAAAAGCACGTTCATCTTGGCAGAAGACTTTGAGAGTTCTTCTTTTTCCTCTATCGAAAGACCTTCTGTCATTTCCTCAAAGGCTTCGTCAATAGCCTCTTGATTCACATGCAGATCGATGAGACGTGGCTCGAAGTGCAACTCCTTGGTTGCGCCATCGCGGATCGAGTCCTCGAAGCCGTACTTGCTCAAATACCCGCTTTCGTCTTCCTCGGCCCCGAAGGCGAAGAAGGTGTTCTTGTC
>JABABY010000127.1 GCA_014237955.1 Planctomycetota bacterium | reverse complement strand
GTAGGGGCCATCGGCTTGCCTCTCTTTGACGATCGCACGGGCTGTGGTTTCACCAATGCCTGGCAACTGCATAATCTCGGGCCAGTCGGCGTGGTTGATATCGACCTGAAAGGTAACCTCAAGCTGTGGCGCCTTATCGAATTCAATCAGATCTTCCTGATGCCACGCCCGAAATAGCCAATAGCTGAAAATCGCGATGATCGCGAGGAGAACTACGACAGCCAGTAAGGTCTGTTCGGGATGCCGGAGCAATTGGCGCTGCATTGATCTACCTCCTCGAGGCCGCCCATGGCTGGCACCTGTTCTGGCCGCTTTTCATTTACGAATAAACTCTATCGCCATGGTTATTATGGTGGGGGGTGAGGCGTTAAGATAGTGGCGTCGATTTGTTGTCTACAAAATGGGCGTGTCAAGTTATGAAAATCGTTATTCTTGATAACTACGATTCCTTTACGTACAACCTATACCAACTCGTGGGGGAACTGGTCGGACCTCCCGAGGTGTATCGCAACGATGAGATATCTGTTGAAAAACTGGCATCCCTTGAACCCGATCGGATTATTGTCTCGCCCGGTCCGGGCGACGCAGGTGACGCAGCCTATTTTGGCATCTGTCACGATGTCATCGTTGCATTAGGGCCTCACATTCCACTACTGGGAGTTTGCCTCGGACATCAGGGAATCATCCAGGCTTTTGGTGGAGATGTGATGCGTGCTGCAGCGCCAATGCATGGCAAGACAAGTTACGTTTTCCATGAAGAGGCAGGCATTTTTCAAGGACTTCCCAGCGCATTTGAGGTGATGCGCTACCATAGTCTGATCGGCAATCCCGCTTCCCTGCCCGAGTGTCTAGAGGTGACTGCCTGGACTTCCGATGAGGTGATCATGGGTGTGCGGCATCGCGAGTACCCGGTCGAGGGAGTGCAATTCCATCCCGAGTCTGTCGGTACCCCGCTCGGCAGGCAGCTTTTGGAAAATTTTTTGGTCGTAAGGCAAACGGATTAGAGTCCGATCCTGCGGCGCGATCGTTTGCGGTTTTTGTCTCAACGGTCGTCGAGCAGTCGCCAGGCCAAATATCCGAAACAGGCACCAAAAACTAGAGGAATGATGAAGGTCCAGGGATAGGTCACCGTTTCCCAGGCCTCCCAGAAACCGAACGCTTTGGAGATGCCTGCTAATACCGCATAAGGAATCAAAAGGACAGCAATCATCAGGATCGACAGACAAAGGAAACCGGCGCCCCAGATCAGAAATGCCTTAAGGGTGGACCAATCTTCGTGTTCAAAGAGGAGGACATCAATCCCTGCCGCCGCTGTTCCCAGAATGGTGAGGGCGACAATGAGAGGCCATTCAATATTCCATTGGTTGAGTGCCAAGCCAGCCAGTATGAGGCAGGCAACTCCGCCCGCACAGACAAAAAACGTGCGGCGGAACAATAGATGCAAACGTGGTATTTGTGCGTCGACCATCAGTCCTCTGGATTACCAAATATCGCGAGATGTTGCCGGGTGTGTCTCCATTTAGTCATTGTAGAAATCGTTGTTCTTGTGCCTGTGTTTCCACCATCGGACGACAAGATATTCTACGGCCCGCGCAATAATAAATCCGAGGGCAACAAACAGCGTGATGACCACAGCCGCTCCAGCACGATTGACAAGCCAGACAACGTTATCATCCTTAATACTCCGGAACAGGTCGTGCGCAACGTAGGCGCCGGCCACAAAACAAAAGCCGATCACAAATGCGGCAATTCCGAAGCAGATTGTAGTTTTTAAATTTGCTGTCATTGTCGACCTTGCCCCGACATACAAAGCCGGAATAGGTGGAATCGTTTTCGTTAAGGATCATCCAAAATGGCGGAAGTGTATGGGAATCGAACCCACTGGCAATACGATTTACGCACCGCCCAACGGTTTTGAAGACCGCGGCCACCACCAGGTGTGCAAACACTTCCGAGTGTTTCTGTTATACTGTTGAAGGACGCATGGAGCAAACGCCAACGATCAACGCTTATCTCCAGCAGTCAGAGCGAGCCCCAAATAGTCGCGGGCATTGTTGAAGCAGATATTTTCTATCATCGTTCCCACCATTGCGTCATCATCTGGAATTTCGCCATTTTCCATGTCGCGACCAAGCAGGTTGCACAGACAACGGCGGAAATATTCATGTCGTGGGTAAGATAGAAAAGATCGCGAGTCGGTTAGCATGCCAATAAAATGCGTGAGCAAGCCAAGGTTGGAAATCGCATTGATTTGCCACTCCATCCCTTCTTTCTGGTCGAGGTGCCACCAGCCTGATCCGAACTGTATTTTTCCAACGGTGTGGCCATCTTGGAAGTTGGCCGCCATGGTGGCAAAAAGATAATTGTCGGCTGGGTTGAGGTTGTAGAGGATCATGCGGGGGAGGGCACCCTCTGCATCGAGGCGGCCGAGGTACGCAGAAAGGGCCTTCGCCTGGGGAAAATCACCGATCGAATCACAGCCGATGTCGGGACCGAGTTGCTGGAACAGTCTTCGATTGTTGTTTCTCAAGGCGCCGAGGTGGAGTTGTTTTGTCCATCCCTTTTTCGCATCGAGTCGTCCAAAGAACAGCATCATGTGGCTAATAAATTGTTGTCGTTGCTCACTGGTTGCGGGTTTTCCTCCGCGAACGGAGCAAAAAAGTGTTTCCGCCTGAGCATCATCACAAACATCAGCATAGCAGTGCGTAAGGCCGTGATCGGAGAGCCGACATCCCGACTCGTGAAATGCCTGATGGCGGCGGGCAAGGGCCTCTTTGAAGTCATCCAACACAGAGATATTCGTTTCGCTTCGGGCAGCGAGTCGGTCGACCCACGCGTTAAAGCGATCTGGCTGGTCGAGGTCAAATGCCCGATCGGGTCGGAACGTAGGGAAGACGCCTGTGGTGAGGTCCAATTCGGCAATCGTTCGGTGATCTTCAAGATCATCGGCCGGATCGTCGGTCGTGCAGAGTGCCCGCACGTCAAACTGTTTCAAAATTCCCTGCGTGGTTAAATCGTCGCCCGCGAGTTGGTCATTGGCTTGCTGCCAGATTGCAGGAGCCGTCTTTTCGTTGAGCAAATCATCGATGCCAAAATATCGCTTTAACTCCAGATGGGTCCAGTGATAGAGCGGGTTCCGGAGCGTCGAGGGGACCGTACGTGCCCAAGCGAGAAACTTGTCGTAAGGATCGGCATCCCCCGTGCAGAATGTTTCGTCAATACCACAGGCCCGCATTGCCCGCCATTTGTAATGGTCCCCTTCAAGCCATATCTCCGACAAATTTTCAAAGCGACGATTGCGCGCAATATCGGCAGGGCTAAGGTGGCAGTGGTAATCTAAAATAGGTTGTGCCGAGGCGTATTTGTGGAAAAGGCGAGAGGCGGTTTTGTTACTGAGTAGAAAATCGTCGTGGATAAACGGCATCGTACCTTGCTTCCGAACGCCTTGGTTTTTCTTGAGGGATGTGAATTGGTCTCGTTTACTGCTTGGAGGAGCCATTATAGGCCGCACTGCTATGCCCCATCAATCAGCCGTCGCGAGTCGTCGGTTGCCTGGCCAGTGGGACTTTTAAGTGGTCTGTTTTGACCTGGGGGCCGGGAGCCGTACAATGTGCTGAGGATCCCATGCCAGCGAGGGCTACTTCTATGGTTCCTATGAAACGTCCGGCAAAACCGGGACACCGACATTATCACGGCACATGGTCTCTTGGGGAGGCGGCCCGCCGTCTAGGGATGAGTAAGAAGGAACTTCGTCGTTTGTTGGGTAGCGGGCAGCTCGAATTCGTGCAGATTGATGGCCAGATTCGTGTCCCCATTAAAGTCGCAAACAAATTCCTCAAAGGAGTCTTTTGGGGCGAAGAATCCGTGATCAAGCGGATTCCACGCTGATGACGAGTTTCATGCTGATGGTCAGACCCACTCAAGATCTGTAGTTGTCTTGACCCTTTTTTCATAATCGCCAAGAAGACCACCTATCAGATCCCACGAATCCGGACGACGCACTTCGATGTCGCCTTGTTCGTTGATGCGGACAACCGTGTGGTCGCCAATTCCCGCAGCTTCAAAGGCCCCATCCGGAAATTCGTCCTCGTTGACAATTTTGCGGAGGATTGCCCCTGTCATCTCGATAAACTTCATGGAGGAGATCCTGTCGGAAACGAAGTGAAGGGAAAAAGATCAAGACAAAGTTTAGCACGAATTTGTATCTAGGACGAAGGGGGTTTGTCAAAAAGAAAAGATGCTATGGCAGCGATCGTGAGGTGTATCTGCTTGTGTCGGATAGAGATCCGTTGCTTTGAATCGGGTGATTGTTACAAGCGACTTCGGACAGCTTCGCAAAGTGCGAGAATGTTTTCGACAGACAACTGTTCAGCCCGTTGGTCGCCACGTAGTCCCGCTTCAGCAATCGAAGCGTCCACTTGTGCCTTGTCGAGTTGTTTTTTCATGGCACTGATGACCACACTGCGAAGAAACTTTCGTCGATGAAAAAACAGCGACCTGTTGAAGGTATGAAAAAATGGCAAATCCGGTATCCGGGCCCTTCGCGCTTCATCCAGTTTGAGGTGGATGATTGCAGATTCGACTTTAGGTTGTGGCCAGAAGACGGATGGGGGCATAATACGAACAATTTCCGCCGCACATTGGCTTTGGATCCAGACGCTCAAGTGGCTGTAATCCTTCGTGGACGGTTTTGCGATGATCCGTTCCGCAAGTTCTTTCTGGATGGTGACCGTCATGCTCTCTGGAGGGATCTTGCAGGCAAGCAGATTGGAGATTACGGGCGTCGCGATGTTGTAGGGCAGATTGGCCACAAGTTTGAAAGGCCCGTTTTCGCGAAGGCTCGCTTCCACCGCAGCGAGAATGTTTTCGTTGAATCGGTTTTTGTTTTTTAGTGCATCCTGCTGTAGCAAGGTCACGTTGTCAAAATCGATTAATTCTTCACTGGCGAGTTGGTAAAGGTGTTTGTCAATTTCAACGGTGATGACGGCTGCGACTCCCTTAGCGATCCGTGCCGTGAGCGCACCGGTACCGGTGCCGATTTCTAATACGGTGTCCTCATCCGTGAGTTGGGCCGAATCGACCAGCAGCTGCTGCAGATTCATGTCGATAAGAAAATTCTGGCCATGGCGACTGGCTGGCCTCAATCCGACTTCACGAAATCTTCGCGTAAGGAACGAGATCGTTTGCTTCTGGGCATCTGCAAAGGCATTTTCGGCTGAGGGCATATGTATGGGGCCTCTCCCGTACATGCCTTTTGCGCGTATTTGGCGAGGATGTCGGTTTCGATATTGACGAGTCCACCTGGTGAAAGTGCACCCAGCGTTGTTTGGGCAAGGGTATGGGGAATCAATTGCACGGTGAAATGTTCCTCCGTTACGTCGACGAGTGTCAAGCTGACTCCATCGACGGCAACCGATCCTTTTGAAATCATCTGCATGGTTAGTTCTGCGGGCACACGGAAAGAACACATCGACCATTCCTCGTCGTCCTCCCGCAAATGGAGTTCACCGACCGCATCGATATGGCCAGTCACAAAATGGCCTCCGAGCAGATCGCCAACATGAAGCGATTTTTCCAGGTTGACGACATCACCGGCACTCAATGTACCCAGATTGGTGCGATTGAGGGTTTCGGGGCCGGCCTCAAACGTCAGTGTATTGTCGGCCACCTCCACCACAGTTAGGCAGCAACCATTCACGGCGATACTCTCGCCGATGGTAACATCGGAAGCATAGCCTTCCGCATCGATACCCAATCTCCTTCCAGAACCTTCTTTGAGCATGCTGGAAATAGTACCCATGGTCTGGACGAGTCCGGTAAACATGACGTGTCTCACTCAATGGAAGAGTCAACTAAAAAATTGGCTCGTTTTTGCCCCGGCGTTGTGAAAAACGTTGCCAGAGAAAGAACAAACGGCATACATTGGCAAAGCCCATTGCACCAGTTCATCGATAATAAATATCCGTTCCGAATCCGAACCGGAAGACCGCAATGTATAAAATACCAGCGCAAATCCAGCAATCGCTGCTGCAGCAGCAGGTGTGGGCAATCCGCTGAACCAACCGTGGTCGTCCTCCTCCGTGGTTTCCACATTGAAGCGCGCCAGTCGTAGCGCAGCGCAGGAAACAAAAATAGTC
>JABABY010000126.1 GCA_014237955.1 Planctomycetota bacterium | reverse complement strand
CGCAGTCGCTGACCACCGCGGGCAGGCCGAGGCTCATCCCCTCCAGCAGGGAGAGGCTGGAGGTCTCGCTGACCCAGGAGGCGTTGACCTGTACGTCCATGGCCCAAAGGGCCCGCTCCACCTCCCGGACGTAGGCTGGAGACTTGAAATAGCCACCATCCTCTCCGCTTCCACGCTTTGATTGTTTTCCACCGGCACCCCAGAGGTTGGCTTGCCCCACATCGTGGTCGTCGGGAATCGTCACCGTCGGCCGGTCCCGGGTCAGCGGGCCAAAGTCGCGGCCAAATTTGAGCCAGTAGGCGAGGTGGTGGTGGTGGTCATAGACCTGATCGCCGGAAAAAAAGAGCAAATCGGGATCGATCTTTTTCACGTTCTCCACCAGATCGGTCCGAGGAATATCGCCCCCTCCATCGGGATAGATCGAGTTGCCCGTAAAGGCAGCGATGACAATTTTTTCTTTTTCCACCGGATCTTTACGGATTGTGCCTCTGTAAAACGCTTCGTTGCCGTGGACCACGCGAAACGAAACGGTCCGCGATGCGTCCCACGGCGCAACGCGAAACGTGGCGGAAAAACCCGGCTCCTCGACCTGTGCGCGGGCAATCTCACGCCAACGGCCTCCATCTTCGATCTCGAGCCGCACCTCTCGGTCGACGCCGGCCGGCAACGGGTAGAGCTGCGCGGTTAGCTTGAGGACCCCATCGTGATGGGTGTAGAGGACAAAACAAATCTGCTCGGCTGGCAATACTTGGGGGATAGCGAGCAGCCGATCGGTCGCGTTGGATTCATCGGCAGTGGAAATGGAAGCTGTGAGCAGGAAACCACTGATCGACAAGTATGCGAGAAAGAGAAAGGAGATACGAAACATCTTCTGTTGCCGAGCCTTTTAAAAAGAGGGGATCATTCCGGCGGCGGCGGAAGTCGATTTCCATTCCGGACGGGCTGGTCACTTTCCTGCCTCACCACAGAGTACTCCATAACGCAATCGTTGACAAAAGGACCGGTGACCCTCGTCCGAAAGCGGGCCCCTTCGGGGCGACCTATCCCTCCTGCGGGCAAAAAACTATCCTTTAATAGAGACGGTCTTGTATCCGACAATCCTCCGATGAAAGGCGGCTACCATGGAATTCGTTGCTAGTTCAGTGCTCCATATCAACGGCCTTAATGGTCTCGGCGGCCTCGCGATCCTGGTGGGAGTGATCTGGACGGCGGTTATCGCCTTTCAGAAAGAAAATATCCTCTGGGGTATTTTTTGTCTCTTGTGCGCACCCCTGGTCGCGCTGATCTATGGCATCCTGAATTTTGATCGCGCGATGGTCCCGGTGATCCTCATCATCGTCGGCCTCATTCTAGGTGGTGCCAATTACGGAAGTATGCTGTTTTAGAATGGGTGGGCACGCGGGGCAGGAGCCCATTCCCGGCGATGTCTAATTTCGTACCGACAGAATCTGATTTCTCACGTGCAATCGTGCCCGCCTTTGAGAGAAGGGGAGGGGATTTGTCGCGCAAACCATGACCACCTGGCAGTTGTGATGGGCGACCAATCGGGCGGCACCAACAGGCGGGTTTACTTGTTTCACATCTATTTTTCAGTATAGTCAGTTTTTCGTGGTCGCAGCCGAGGCACCAGGCATCGGTCAGAATCTGGCTGCGGCCAGAATCCTACCATTGGAAACGACGGGCCCATTGAGATGAAAGTACTCATCACCGGAGGAGCCGGATACATTGGAAGTGTTGCGGTTGAGCGGTTGCTCGCTGCCGGCTATGAGGCGGTGGTTTTCGACAATCTGAGCCAGGGCCATCGCGCGGCGGTCCACCCCGAGGCGACGTTTGTGCTTGGCGACTTGCGCGACAAACAGGCAATCGACGATCTCTTCGAGGCACATGAAATCGGGGCCGTCATGCACTTTGCCTCCCACACGCTGGTAGGTGAGTCGATGCAAAAACCTTTTTTGTATCTGGGCGAAAATCTCGCTTGCGGCACAAACCTCCTGCAGAGCATGCTCGAACATGGCGTCCAGCGATTTGTACTCTCCAGCACCGCCAACCTGTTTGATGCACCGGAAACAGTGCCGATCACCGAGTCCGAAACGATCCGTCCGGGGAGCCCCTATGGGGAATCAAAGTACATGCTCGAGCGAATCCTCAAATGGCTCGAGAAAACAAGCGGACTAAAGTATGCGGCGCTGCGGTATTTTAATGCCGCCGGTGCTACCGCCGAGCGGGGCGAGGACCACACTCCGGAACACCATCTGATCCCGCTCATCCTGCAAGTCGCTCTCGGGAAGCGCGAAAAAATCAGCATCTTCGGCGATGATTACGCCACACCGGACGGCACCTGCATCCGCGATTATATCCACATTGCCGATCTGGCCGATGCGCATATCCTCGCCCTTGAGGCGATCGAAACTGGCAGCCGGACCTACAACCTCGGCAATGGCCGAGGCTTCAGTGTGCAGCAGGTAATCGAAACGGCGCGACAGATCACCGGAGAGAAAATTGCATCGGACATCGGACCGCGGCGCCCTGGCGACCCTGCAGAACTAATCGCCAGTAGCCGGGCCATCAGTAATGCATTGGGCTGGAAACCAAAGTACCCAGATCTAACACAAATCGTACAGACCGCATGGGATTGGCACCGGCAACATCCAGATGGCTATGCCGACGACTAAAAGAAAACAAGAAAGCAGGTCCGATGCTCAACAAACTCAACATCCTCTTTCTCTGTACCGGAAATTCCTGCCGCAGCCAGATGGCCGAGGGCTGGACACGGTCGATGCTCGGGGAGATGGTCGATGCTTATTCCGCCGGGATCAAAAAACAGGGACTCAACCCGCTTGCGGTGCGCGTTATGCAGGAGGTCGGCATTGATATCTCCTCGCAG
The DNA here is from genome assembly GCA_014237955.1 of Planctomycetota bacterium. GTDB lineage: Bacteria > Planctomycetota > Planctomycetia > Pirellulales > UBA7805 > UBA7805. The sequence goes on along the minus strand of JABABY010000126.1, from coordinate 3,265 downwards.
CAATCAAAAACGCTCGAGGAGTTGGGGGAGATTCCTTTCGACTTTGTCATTACCGTCTGTGGGAACGCCGATGCGAACTGCCCGAGTTGGCCCGATGCGGTTACCGTGCTGCACGCCCCGTTTGATGATCCTCCACATCTGGCGGCCGATGCTGCAAGCGACGAAGAAGCCCTAAAACACTACCGCCGGGTACGCGACGAAATTGCAGCCTATGTGGAAACCATTCCCGAAAAACTCGCGGCCGGTAGCGACGAAGACGACTAAGAAAGACATCTTCCAGAAGAACATGCGACAATGGGGGTAGGGGCAACCCAGTGTTCAGAAAAACCAGTGCGCCTGACCGATTAGGAAGACCCGGCTTAGGAAGCCCCAGTCTCCGCCATCATACGGTTGCGACGGTTGCGGCGTTGGGCACGCAGGTGGGCGCGACGTTTGATTTCGCTTGGCTTTTCATAATATTCCCGGCGGCGCATTTCTTTTTTGATGCCGCTCCGTTCAACCAATTTACGAAAACGGCGAACCGCCTCCTGAATCGATTCACGATCTCGAATCGTCAGCTTAACCACATCGCTCCCTTTCGGATACTGAATAAAAACAACCGCAAGCTCAGAATAATAATAAATTTTACCGCATCTTGTCTAGTCGCGTCGATGGTTATTTCGCCCCAGATGGGCCTGTGAAACCCACAAAAAGCGACATTGTCACCGGAGACCTTCACCCAGTTGGACCATTTCGGACAAACCGTATGATCGGCACTGGTGCTGTCCTCCGGACAACTGACAGGCTCGAAATCGCAACATCGCGATAAACCGCAAACTTGCCCCACGTTCCGCGGCGGCCTTTCGAGATACAAAAAACCTGCTGAATATCTCATAAATCATAGGTCGAAGGTATCGGTAGGCAGGCTTTGCCAGCCTATGCCCCGCATCCTCTCCAGGCTTGCCCATGACTGAGAATTCTGCTGAACAGAAGACACCCGCTGAGAACGAACTGCTCGACGATATCGAACGCAGGCAGGATGAAGTCCTAGCCGGGCTCGATACGCTCAATACGCAACTCGAGCAGGTCCTTAAGTTGCATTCCGCCTCAGAGGAGCAAACCGTCGCGGACGCAACAAACGACGAGGGTAACGGGGCCCAGCAATCGATCACCAAACAGCCGGCCACTGAAGAACCAACTCTCGCAGAAGCGGCTGGGAAAACGACCCCTAAAGACAGTAACGAAGAAACCACCACTGAAAAAATATCTGCCGAGGCACCAGCGGCGATGCCGGCCATCGAGCCTCCCGGCAAGGCACCGATCGAACATGCCGGTCCACTGATGATCGTGCCCGTTCCGGAGATTCCCGTGCTAGAGATTCCCGCGCCAGCGAATGGTGCTACTCCTAGCGAATGCTAGTCGCGACGCAAATCTTCAGGCCGTTCCAGGTGGCCCGATTTATGGATCGCCCGCAACAGCCGCAATCCCAACAGTAGGCTGATCACGCAGCCAAGGCCACCGAGCACCCTCAGTGGCCAGATATCCTGACTTAAGAGCAGCGACGAGCCAAGGAAAAGGGCACTGGCGAGCATTCCCAACACTAGGCGGTTCACCGAAGGTTCCAGCCCCCGATGCTTCAGATGCACGTCGAATCGACCGCTCTGGATCTGGGCAAGAATTTTATTCATGCGGCCAGGCAGCGTCTCGATCAATTGCTCGACTTCCATCATTACTTTGCGGACCTTCTTCAAACGCCGCTTGGGGGATAATCGCCGCCGGATGACCTCCTTCTGGAATGGCTGCATGACCTCGATCAGGCTGAATTCCGGACTGATTTCTCGCGCCGTTCCCTCAAGCATCACAAGCGTTTTGAGCAGCATGCCGATCTGTGCAGGTAGCATAATGTAATAGCGACGGATGATTTCCATCATCTCGCCTAGCATGCTGCTGAGATTGATTTGATTGAGCGGCTGGTTTCCATAGTGGGACACAAATTCCGAGATATCCATCCGGAGGAGGCCTTCGTCCAGATTGCTGGGTACGTCCCCAAGCCGAATAATGACGTTAGCCAGCGATTCTTCGTCCGAATTCACAATCGCCATCAGCATATTTTCAATATCTTCCCGCAGCGACTCCTCCAGTCTGCCCACCATCCCAAAATCGAGCAGGCCAATCACATTTCCTTCCAGCAGCAAGATATTTCCCGGGTGGGGATCTGCATGATAAAAACCGTATGTAAAAATCATCTCCAGATAGAGTTCCGCACCGCGACGGGCCAGTTCCTGCATATCGAGCCCCGCAGCGAGAATCGCATCACGATCCGAAAGTTTGGTCCCCTCGATCAACTCCATCGTCAATACACGTGACGTACAAAAGTCGCCATAGGGCTGTGGTATTTTGATGGTGTCGTTATCTTTAAAGTCGTTGATGAACTGCAACAGATTGCGCTCTTCTCGGGAAAAATCGAGTTCGCGCATGAGGGTCCGCTGAAATTCTGCAGCCGTTGCCCGCGGCCGATAGTTCATGAATTCCGGAATTTTCTCTGCCAATTGCGCAAGCCCGGCAAAAATATCCAAGTCGACTCGGACTTTACGCTCGATGTCCGCATGCTGGACTTTCAGTACGACCGCTTCACCGGTCTTGAGACGGGCGCGATGGACCTGACCAATCGACGCCGAGGCGAGCGGTTCATCCTCAAAATCGTCAAAGAGATCCTCGATCGGTTGGCCGAGTTCCGACTCGATGAGCTTGCGGATCGTTTTCGGATCGGTCGCTTCGACATCGCATTGCAAACGAGCCAATTCATGGGCGAACGGAACACCAACAATATCGGGGCGCGTGCTTAGGATTTGTCCAAGCTTAATAAAAGTGGGACCAAGTTCGACGAGTGCCAGCCGGATTCGCGTCTCGCGAGAGAGGCTGGTGAGCAACTGACCATCACGGTCCTTCAGCCACCCCTTGGCAAAATTCAAATCGAAGTGGCTCAGCCAGTCCGCCAAACCGTATTTGCTCAAAATGGTAAGGATCTCACCCCAACGGTTCACATTCCGGTAAACGTGGGGGAGTGTTGTAATCTTCATCCTGTCAGTCCCTGTCGTCCGGAGTGTGCTACGCCTCTGTGCAGATTGTAATCGGCTTTGAGAGAGCAGACAACGATCCACAACCAGCCCTTCCTTGACCCGATCTGGACAAGGGGCGAAACTACAGGGGCGGGAAAGTAGCTTTCGACGCACGTCGGAGGCTTGCTCGTCCCATGTGTCTTTCCACTCGCCTGACCGCTCTGCCT
>JABABY010000125.1 GCA_014237955.1 Planctomycetota bacterium | reverse complement strand
CGAAGTTGTACTTCACTCACCACCAGGCCCGCACAGACGATTCGGTCGTGGGCAATGTAACTTCGGCATTTCTGGGTGGAAAACTGGATCAATCGAGTCCCGTGTCGTTCTACTTCGATATGGGCGAAATCGACGCTCGGATCGACTACAACATGTTCGACTGGAACATCGGCCAGACGTTCTGCCCGTCCGAACGGCTGCAAGTCAGACCGCTGGTCGGTTTGCAGGGCGGCTGGATCGACCAGACGTTCCGCGCCGAATTCCAGGGCACGTTCACGGACATTGGCACAACGGTGCAACGCACAGTTGTCGAAACCATCACCAACGATTTCTGGGGGTTGGGACCAAAGCTAGTAATTGAAAATCGGTTAAGTTTCGTATCGGGCGGCAAACTGGAAGTCGCCGTCACTGCGAACCTCTACGCCGCCTACCTGGCAGGTCATTGGACGATCCGCGACGAGGCGATTCGGCGGGACGTCCCCGCCGGGGGCAGCCCCAGTGATTCCAACATTGCTGTTGAAGTCCCCAGCCACCATTTCGGCTCGGTCGCCTTTCAGGCCCTGATCGGATGCAGTTGCCGGTACGGGGCGCTGAGCGCCACGGTCGGCTACGAGTTCAATGACTATTTGAACCAGTGTCAAATCTTCACCGACGCCAGCGGCGGTCAAAACAACGATCTCATCCTGCAGGGTCTGACGGTAAACGTCACCTGCCAATACTGACCACGCAGATCGTTTGCTCGACAGCGCAGCTCTTGGCGCTGAACTGGAAATTGGCACAAACGCTGATTATTCCCCAATAGCTAAAAAAAAGCGAGGCGGCCGAAGCCAACCCCGCCATCGCTCATCGGCGCCTCATTCGGCGGCGACCAGCGGCATAACCACCGCGCGACCCGATTCGCTTGCCGGTCGTGTAGCATTTACTGCCAGCCCAAATGCCGGTCGCAGCGACCGCAAGTAACAGAACTTCCATATGCAATCCTTTCCTATCCTTGCCAGTCGCGGCAAGCCTGCTGATACGCACAGCTAGGACACGCCATCGGCGACGGGCTTGGATAAAATGTACCTTGCTGAATTGCTTTCCAGACGCGCTGTACGACTCGTTTGGTTCGCTCTACGCGATCTGGGTGAATCGAAACATCATGCATTTCGAGGGACGGTGTTTTAGTTTTGCTAATGACAGCAAATCGCAGACGCAGTTTTTTGTCGGGGGCCATCTCCTTTGCCAATTCACTGTAAAGTAACAGTTGCTCAGCCTGGTTCTGTGCCTGGCCGCTCTTCCATCGACTACGACTTGTTTTCAGATCGATTATCTGTAATTCCTTTTCGGTTGCGAGAATCAGATCCACGCGGGCAAGTAAATCCGGACAGCCCTCGATCACCTTTCCACGCATCTCTTCCTCAATGCCCCAGATTTTACTTTTGGGAGTTGCAAGCTCACTCGCCTGGAATGTGGTGAGCATTCGCTTTGCAAGTTCATGAAGCGATTGCCGCGTCTCGTTATTTCCAAACTGGATCGGATCATCCTTGCGCTGCTCCCAGATGCTCTCGTAGGTTTCTAGTAGGGCCTCGAGCGAAGGAGCATCATTGCCAGCGAGTAATGCTTCAAAATGATGCTCGGCGGCCCGATGAATTCCACTTCCAAAAACTAACGCGGCTGAGATCAACTCTTCAGGAAGATTTGCCACGTAGCGAAAATAATATCGCAGGGGACACTGCTGGTAAGTCGAGATTGCAGAGTGACTCACATAATCCCGATCGAGTGCTTTTAACATGGGTCACCGCCGATATTCTGGGTGCTTTTGAGTCTATCAATCAATTCACTGGCTGAAATGATAGACAGTTCCTCCAGGCGGCCGATGCCGAGCTCCTGAAGCAACTCACTCAGGTTCGTTCGTTGACGATTCGCAATGGCGTGGATTGCCCGGACCTGACTGCTGGTTGCCAATCGCTGCGTCCTCTGGTGACCGTTGGCAGCGGGGCGATGGCTTCCGTTGGTATCCGGGCCATGCAACTCTTCACGGACTGCCGCTGCGGCCTGGACAAACAGTTCGCGGATTTTTTGACGCAGTGCCTGCGGTTGTTCGGCGAGGCCGTGATCGACCTCCACCTCAAAATGCACGCTCGCGCCTTTGGAACCGTAATTCGGCTCGCCGACCTTGAGGCTGCGTCCAATGTTGATTTTTAGCATGACTCATCCTCCTTAATTAAGTGTGTGTTGCTGATCGAACTTGCACTCGGCATCTAACAATTGATGCAATGCCGCCGATCGCTGCGGCAGGGCGGGAAGATTGCCTTTGGCAGCTTCGCTCACGGCATTGCAGAATCGCCATACTGTGCGACCACCGAGGCGAAACTCTCGATGCCGCGGACGTCGCCACTCCTCAAGCAAAAGCGGCATTCGCGTGACCGGAATCACTTTTTCATCAAGGGCACATACCGCCAAATCATGCGCTATGCGATCACTTAAAAAGTGCGCTTTATAGGTCTGAATTCGCTCGTCCTGCAACTTGCGTAGTTGCATCAAATGCACGATGGCACCATCAATTAACTCTGGTAAATCTCGCGTTACAAACCGTGTGTGCTTGCGTGCAATCACCACATCGCCAGTAAATAGAAGATTGTCACAAACCGTGACGCAACTTCCGAGACTTACACCGGCTGCTAGAGCCTTGTCGTGGCTGTTTCGTAAGCCGATTACCAAACCATAATCTCTACGGCGCAAATCAGTTATTTCCATCAGGCCAAAATAACGCTTACCATCGCGCCAAAGTGCGTGCGCTTGATTGCCGAGCGCGAGCCCGTGTGATGTGATGGCTGATTCAACTTGCTTGAGAAACACATGATGGGGAACTGGTTGCCACGTCCGGGTCGATGCCGGTGTGGGGAAAGATTCGAGTTGTTCGCGCTCGACACGGCGAGAACCACAGTGCAGTAACAAATTCATAGTTTTGCTCCTTAAATGTTTTCGCCGAGAGCGGCGAGGCTGCGGTTGACGGCTGTGAGGTCCAAGACCTCGTGGCCGGTGACGGCATTGGTGACGCGGTCAATGTCTTCAGGGTTGATTAGTCGGTACGGAAAAACAGACATGGAAAATCTCCTGGGGTTGTGACCATCGAAGTGGTCTAGTGAAAACGCGGCAGCCGAGCGGACTGCGCAAAAAGAAGCCCGCCTGCAAAGACGGGGTATTGGGTCATCGCGTAATGGCTATGCGATGGTCCATGTTAATATGACGTGTTTATGTCGTTTCTTTAGCTATCCGAGCCATCCTGCAACGGATTCGGCATCTTGTGAGCGTTTATAGCCCTTGGTAATGTTCGTTTGCATTACTTAACGGTGGGTTACCTTTGATGAAGGATAGAAATGGACCGTAGCACGAGAAACGATTGTCCGTTTTGCAACACAACCGGCCATAATGTCTTGTTAGCGACCGATGTCGCCGTGGCCATTCCCGACTCGTTTCCGGCTTCCCAAGGTCACACCCTTGTTATTCCCCGCCGCCACGTCGTAAGCGTCTTTGAACTTGCGGCCGCCGACCTAGTCCAACTCTGGGAGTTGGTTTCGCAGACCCGCTTGCTTCTGCAAGAGAAGCTAGCGCCTGTAGGCTTCAATATCGGTGTCAACGATGGCATCGCGGCCGGCCAGACTGTCTCGCATGCTCACGTCCACGTCATTCCACGGTTTGACGGCGACGTGCCGGATCCACGTGGTGGTATCCGGTGGGTCATTCCTGATAAGGCAGCGTACTGGGAGGGTCCGAGTTGAGCCCCACCGCCGAGCAGCAGGTCAAGTTCCTCTCCAACCTCCAGCGATTGCTCGGTGAGGGACAGTTCGTGGCAACCTACAAGTATGCTTTGCTGTTGGCGTTGGCAGACATAGCCATCGAGGCAGGCGACGACACCGGAGCACCCCTGCCGGTATCCACAAAGCTGATAGCCGAGAAGTTCATACAGTATTACTGGCGGCAGGTCGTGCCATACGTTCCCAAGAGCGACCCGATGGCCGGCGAGGTGCTGCGACAGAACACAGGCAAACAGGCCGCCGTTATCCGACATGTCATCGAGGCCCGGCAACACCATGGGGACTCGTTGGCAACTGCGAAAAGCGACTCAAAGGGTTGGAAGTCACTCGTCACGGACGTAGACCAAGTGGTTTGCAAAATGCCACTGTGGAAGCTCCAGACGGTTGGACAAGATAGTTTTGATTTCCTGTACGAGAACAAAGTCAAAGGCACATCAATTGAGTTGCGGCCGGGAGTGACGTTCTGCTTGCGGCAGTTTTACGGTCTCATCGGCGACCTCGTGCGGGGCGCCTGGGTCCGATACATCCGCCGGCACAATCACGATACACTGGGGACGACAGCAGACCTGTCGGAGTTCCTTTTTGGTAGCGAGCGATCGGATCTGAGTGACGTCAGAGACATTCTCGAAGATCTTCAGTCCGGTCGCTGCTTCTATTGCGAAAAGCCCATGCAGCGTCATGGGGGGCATGTTGACCACTTCGTCCCGTGGTCCAAGTACCCACTCGATCTGGGCCACAATTTTGTGGTCGCCCACCAGACCTGCAACTCGGCAAAGTCCGATCACTTGGCGGCCGCCTCCTACCTGTCAGCGTGGGCCGAACGCAACATCCAGCACCGAGATCAACTTGTCAGTGAATTCGACGCCCACAGCGTGCTTCATGACCTGCCCACGTCCGCCCGTATCGCGAACTGGGCTTACCAGAGGACATTTGATGTCGCAGGCATGACGTGGACGAGGAAGGGCAATATGGTGCCCCTGACCGAAGATTGGATCCAGTCAATCAATCAGTTAATGGAGTCTGCCTGATCGATCCAGAGGAACTCGGAAAAGCAAAACCTGAAACCGATGAAATACAGTGTCCGTTGCGTCCAACCATGAATAGAGTCATATGAAAGTTGGACGCATGGACGCAGTGGACGGTGAACTGCAGTACTCGCCTTGTTGACGCTTAGAGACGAGAACTGCCCTCGGCTCATTGATGCCGCCGTTTAGGTCGGACTTCGTAACCCAGGTAGTCGAGCAAAACGGCCGCCGTTTCCATCTTTAGTGATCCGCCGTTGAGAAATCTGCTCAGCGACGGTTGTTTAATGCCAGTATCCTCAGCGATTCGGTACTGACTCAGGGCACGCCGCTTGATTTCTTTTCGCAATAGGCGGGGGAGTTGTTGCGGAGACATGAAGCCCACTTGCCGTTAGAAGTTTCAGCCATTTGGTTTGCCATTATATAACGATCGTTATATAATAGAGGAAATAAGCGGTTTGTCACAAGAGTAATTTTTCGAGGGTGCGATGGAAACGATTAGCGTCAATGTCGTTCGGTTTGGTGATCGAAAGTTTCTGCAGATGCAATACAGGGATCCGGTGACTGGTCGGAAAAAGACACGGTCGACCGGTACCGCAAACCGGCGAGAGGCGGAAAGAGTCGCAGCGAAGTGGGAGGCAGAGTTACAAGCAGGTAGGTATCAGCCACCGTCCAAGGTTACTTGGGATGAGTTTAGACGTCGTTACGAAGACGAGGTGCTTGCGAGTCTGGCTGATACGACCGACAAAAAGGTGTCGTCGGTATTCAATGCTGTCGAGAAGATCCTTAGTCCCGACAGGGTTTCACAGATGACGGCCGATAGGATCAGCTACCTTCAGAGCCGGCTTCGCCAGAAAGGGTTAAAAGAGTCCACAATCAAAGGACACATGGCACACCTCCAAGCCGCGTTGAACTGGGCTGCACGCATGCAGATCATTGTTGCGACGCCCGCCATAGAGATGCCTAAGCGAGCAAAGAAGTCGAAGGTGATGAAAGGCAGGCCGATCACTTATGAAGAGTTTGAGAGAATGCTACAGAAGGCCCCTGGTATCGTACACGCCCATGCCGCCGATTCCTGGACCCATTATTTGAATGGAATGTGGTGGTCGGGTTTGCGATTAGAGGAGTCGCTGGAGCTTTGGTGGGACCGCGACGACCAACTTTGTGTTGATACGGCCGGCAGAAGAGTCAAGCTCCGCATTCCAGCCGACATGGAGAAAGGCAACGAGGATCGTGTCCTTCCGCTGGCTCCTGTTTTTGAGGAATTTCTGTTGGCAACACCAGAGAGTGATCGTAGCGGTCGTGTATTCAAGCCAGCAGCAAAACGGAAAGGGGCGATGCTACCCAAGGCCCATCGAGTAGGGGAAATCGCTTCCGAGATAGGCAAGGCGGCTGGT
>JABABY010000124.1 GCA_014237955.1 Planctomycetota bacterium | reverse complement strand
GCTAAGCCCAAAGGAAAAACGAAAGTTAAAGAAAGATAAGAAGAATAAATAGATAGATGCTGTTTCCCCGTAGGCCAACGGTACATGTCCGAATTGAACCTTGAGATTCTGGCCTACGAGGAGAGTCCGCTAGGGCCCTTGTGTTTGCGGCGACGTGAATTACTGTCGCAACGCGGTACGTTCGTGACTGAGGTAACACTGAATCACGAATTTTTGATGAGTAGCCTGTATACCGATTCGGAACGGGCCCTGGCGCAAACGGCACTCCAAATGCATTCCGGCAACGATCTGCAGGTGTTGGTCGGCGGACTCGGGTTAGGCTATACGGCACGCGAAGCGGTCCTGTCGCAACGCGTCGCGCGGGTCGAAGTGGTGGAGTTACTGCCTCAAGTGATCGACTGGCTTGGACGTGGGTTGGTGCCACTTTCTTCCGAACTCTGTGGCGAGCAGCGGTTGGTTGTTCATCAGGGTGACATTTACCGTCGGCTCGCCGGTTCACCACACCAGCGATTCGACGTGATCTTGATTGACGTCGATCATTCACCAGACGAGCGTTTAGGTGAAGAAAGCGGTTCGTTCTATAGCACACAAGGCTTGCGGACCGCCCGACAACATCTGGCAGTCGATGGCATCTTAGGAGTGTGGTCCTATGCCGAATCTTCGCCGTTTGCCGAGGCACTTTCCGAGACCTTTGCTCAAGTTCGCGTCGAGCCCGTCACCTATGACAATCGCATGATCGACCAGCAGCGAACCGATTGGCTGTTCTTTGCTAGCGGTTAGTGCAACGCTGCTGAAAGAGTTACCCGATTTTGAGTTCGTTACTCGCTCTAAAGAGGATGTGTTTCTCAGAAGCAAAACCAAAGAGATGTAAATCGCTAAAAGCACCCAAGCATCACCTCTCCCGCGACGATTCCCGTAAAACGTCATCCAACGCATCTGCTACAATAGGCAATCCGATCCCGCGCGCAGTATCCGTTTGTGGTGCTGCACCATCGACTTGAGTTATTGCTGGTCATGCCAAAGATAATATGCTGTCGCAGTCGCCACAGGCCCGCATGGATTTACAGCCTTGCACTGATATGCTGCTAGTCGTTAGTGTATTTAGCACTCTATTCCTCCTATTCGGCGTCGTTGGGTAGGCAACGCCAACAAGTCGTGGCCGCAAAGTCCGGCTTCGCCGGGTCACCTTCGATGTTTTTGCACTATCCTCACGTTTCCATACAATGAGTGTGTTACTTAACTTTTAATCCTCGGTGTGGGCGGTGACGGCCACACCCACCATTGTGCGAGCTTGGCCGGGTGATGCTTCCACGCTACCTGAAATTCCGATTTAGTCTCAGACAAGCACTCGCGTTTACCTTTGTCGTATGTATCTGTATGGGTGCGTATGTGGCGGTCTGGCGGCCGTATCAGCGCACCAAAGCTACTGTTGAATATTTCGAGTACTTGAATGGAACATGCGTGGTTAAACAACACGGTCCATCCTGGTTGACACAACTAGGCGGCAGCAATTTCGCCGAGCACTTCGGAGACGTCGTTGAGGTGAATGTAGACCTATTCAATCGCGAAGGAAAAAGGCAATACATGAGGCCACCACCGTACAGCTGGGCCGACGAGTGGTTCCTAGAGCACATTGCACATCTCACTGACCTCCAAGTCTTGACTATTAATGGCGTTCCAATTTCGGACCACTCTGTGGATGAATTAGTGCAATTGTCACAACTTCGCGAATTGCACGTTACCGATACGCGCATCTCACGTGAAGGTTGTGTGAGATTGCGGGAGGCGCTCCCGGATTGCGTTGTTACATGGTCACCATTTGACGAGTAAATCGCCGCACAACACAACATGGCCGCAGGGTCTTCGTGCTTTGGTCCCCACGGCGTCTTGAACTTGCCCGCCAACAAGTCGTGGCCGCAAGGTCCGGCTTCGCCGGGTCACCTTCGCTGTTTTTGCACATTTCTTGCGTTTCCATACAATGAGTGTGTGATTTAACTTTTAATCCCCGGTGTGGGCGGTGACGGCCACACCCACCATTATCTGCCCAATGAAGATGCTGGACACAACAATTAGCCGCAAGCTAAATGACGCCGTCGAGCGCGAGCTGCAACCGGGCGAGAATATCTCGTTTATCGAAACACCCCAGCCACGCTTTTTCACGACTACTTCTACCCCTGTATTCTTATTCGCAATTCCTTTGACTCTTTTTGCGTTTTTTTGGACGTCTGCTGCGTCAGGTTTTAAGGTGCCTGACTTCCAGAACGGGTTTGAGCTGTTCCCGTTGTTCGGGATACCCTTCGTGCTGTTTTCCATTGCGATGCTTTCATCCCCAATCTGGGCGTATCGAAATGCATTTAAAACCGTTTACGTGATTACAGACCGGCGCGCGATTACGATTACTAGCGGCTTACGCACAACAATCCGCAGTTTCTTCCCGGATGATCTTGGTGGCTTACACCGCACAGAGCGATCCGATGGGGCTGGTGACGTCATCATTGGCATGACGACAAATCGTGATTCGGATGGCTACGCTTACCACAGGAATTACGGATTTCTTGGTGTAGCAGATGCCAAGGCTACCGAAGACCGATTACGTGCATTAGCTTCCACCACAAGCAACACGACGCGCGCTGGCGGATAACATGGTTTTTACGCATTGGCCCTTCGGGCACACCTTCCAACTTTGGCAACGCGGACTGGCCTTGGTACAATTTCCCGTAGTTCAGGCATCGCTCGCTTCGTTTAGGGCGGTGTCGTAAACACCCACCATTAGCAGTTCTAAATGATTGACGTCGAAGCTAAGGGCGAGCGGCTGTCGCTGGGGTTCTTTCCGAAGCTGATCCTCGCGGCCTTTCCCTTGATAGTTGCGGTATTGTTTGCTTCCAGTGCCGAAGCGTTTTACGGCGACAAGCAGCCTATCGGTGCGCTATCCGTTGGTTTTTTACTGGGCCTTGCTATTGCGCTGAGTCTTAATGCGTTGCTTCCTGTGATTCGTCGAGCTGGAATGAATGTCTTTTTTCTTAGCATTCTCATTAGCATCGCTTTGTTTGACATATTTGCGATTCCTATGGCCCGATGGTTGATTTGATTAGCGTATGTGTCACCGACAAATCGCATAGAATTAACCTGGTGGCAAGCCAGCCAACAAGTCGTGGCCGCAGAGCCCGGCTTCGCCGGGTCACCTTCGATGTTTGGCACAATCGTAACGCCAGCATGCCATGAACGTGTGTTTTAACTTTTAATTTACGGTGTGGGCGGCGACGTAAAAACCTTCCGTTATCTTTTCCGACCAGTCATCAATAGTTGATGACAGTATCTCTGTGACCACGGTAGCATGCGTGACAATGTGTCCAACTGTTTGAGCGCGCTATAGGGAATAAGTCTGTGCAAATATCGAAATTTCATGTGCCCGGAAATCCACGGTGTCTCGAATGCAGTGCATTGGACAGAAGATAGACCGCTATCCTTTGCAATTTCCATTAATTCAGCTCTGGTATAGGCAAAGAAATGACCATCACCATCTGCGAAGAACTGCAGGTGTTCCCAATCCTTCGGATCTCCCAACTCTCCATAGGCGGGAAGACGATTGTTGATATATTCTCCATTAGGTGTGGTCATTATGATGAGGCCATTGGCTTCTAAGAGAGAGGAAAGCTTTTCTATAAACTCTTTTGGATAAACAAGATGTTCGAGAATTTGATTGGCAAAGATAACGTCAAATCCTTTTTCAAGCTGTATATCGAATACGTTTCCTTGCAAAAATTTTATTTTGCCGTGTGTCCACCTTGTCTTGGCATAATCAAGAAAATCGGCCCTTAGATCAACTGCTGTTACATCCAATCCGTCTTCAGCAAGCAGTAACGCAAGAGTTGCTTGCGCACATCCAACATCGAGAATCTTTTTGGCTTTCTCTGGGACCAAAGATTTATATATTTCCAACTGATTGTGATACATGTTGAAAATGTGGCCGGCTATCGATTTATCCCATATCTCCTGCATATCATGGTCATAAACGCGCTGCACCTCTGCGGACCATGACTTGTCGAATACTGGATGCTTCATCGATACCTACTCGGTGTGCCTAGTCCTTGAATGCACTGATTGTACGTATTGCAACGCAGGAAATATTGATGCTGCAATTTGTTAGACAACCCATGGATTGATCTTGGACTGCGTAGCATCCTTTCGTTGAGAATCTGTTGACTCGCCTGCAGGATGGATGCTGCCCTCGATGTTCCGCCGGCTAAAGTTTGTGCCAAAACACGATTTGCCTCCACAGAGTGTCGTTCTGCCCGATTGGAATGCCCAGGAGATAGCTCAAGTTGGTCTCTTATTGGGTAACGGCATTTCGTGCTGTGCTTCCGTAAAGCAAGCCGTCAGGCGGCCCGTCGCAAGGCTGGCAGGCCAGAGGCCTCCGCAGGCATCTCGTCGCCGAGCAAACCGAGTAAGAAATCTTTTCCGGGTGTTGGCAGCGGACGAGGAGCCGGTGCGACTTTAATCTGGTTTTGTTTGCTTGTTCCCGCTTCCGCCCAGGCTTCCGCTTCCTGGGTCATCCGTGTTAATACAGCCTCGGTTCGTTTTCGAAAATGCTCGACACCGTCGCGATCCAAATCGGGTGGGACATACATCCTCGGACTCGCCACAATCCGCGCCCGCGAGTAGGGTCGCGGTACAGCAAATCGATCCCAGGTCGGTAGCCGCCAGGGTCGATCAAAACCGAGTCCCATGGCAATCAGCGGCAGGCCGAGTTTGGAGGCTAGGAAAATGCTGCCGGCAGCCAGTTGTCGCCGCGGCCCGCGGGGACCGTCCGGTGTGATTGTGAGGTGGTGTGTCCGGCTCTTGCGGATCAATTCTCGCAGGGCACCATCGCCACCACGACGCGTGGAACCCCGTACAAAATCGAAGCCAAAGTGCAGCGAGAGCCGGGAAAGAACATCGGCATCCCGATGCCGGCTCATGAGCATGGCAAGATCGCAATTTCCGCGCAAATAGAGCAGGATGGGAATGTACTCATGCCAGAAAATATAGATGCCGCGTTCCTTGCAGTCAGGAGATGCAGGATCGATCGTCGGGTCGTACGCGCTTGCTTTGTAGTCAAGTGTGCCCATCCATCCGCGCACAACAGTTTGCAACAGTAGGGCGGAAGCCTTATTGATTACTGGGTGGTTGAAATTCATATCCGAGCATCCATGCGGTCGCTGTCGAAGTTTGCAGTCTATCTGTTTGCTGTTGTCGTTTATCGGCTATTTGACCCGATCGGTTGAATTGTGGGGCACCCATTCACCACGGAATACTTCCTCTGCCGGTCCTGTCATATAGACGTGGTTGTCCTCGCCCCATTCCAGGTCGAGATCGCCTCCTAGGAGATGATTTTTGATGCGTCGCTCTGTGCGACCGCTCAACACGCCGGCGACACAAACCGCGCTGGCACCGGTTCCACAGGCGAGCGTCTCGCCAGAACCCCGCTCCCAGGTCCGTTGCCGTACTTGCTCGCGGTTGAGAACCTCGACAAATTCGACATTGGTCCGGTTGGGAAACCGGGCATCGCGTTCGATGATTGGCCCGAGGCCGTGAACTATCTCGTCGCTGGCGTGATCCACAAACACCACGCAATGGGGATTGCCCATGGAGACGCAGGTCACCTGGAGGACCTGTTCCTCGAGGCGACCGGTTGCCGGTATTACCAGGGGTTGATCGACGACTGGATCTCCCGGCAACTTTGTAGGAATCTTTTCTGCCTCGAGAATCGGCTCGCCCATATTGACGCGGACCCGATCAACTCGATTTTCAACCACCATGAGATCCAAATCGAGTACGCCGATGCGGGTATCAATTTTTAACTGTTGCTGACCGACGAGATCTTCTTCAAACAGATATTTTGCAACGCAGCGGACGGCATTTCCACACATCTCTGCCTCACTGCCGTCGGCATTGAACATCTGCATCCGGGCATCCCCACGGTCACTGGGATGGATCAGAACAAGTCCATCGCTACCGACGCCAAAATGGCGGTCAGAAATCTGGCGTGCGATCTCGCTCGGATGTTCAGGCGGCTTTTCCCGAAAACAATCGACATAAACGTAGTCGTTGCCCGCGCCGTGCATTTTTATAAATCGCATGATTGTGTCCGCAGTTGTCCGCCAAAAAACTCAGAAACAGATTATTGTATCGACCAGGTCATGCCGCCACAATCTTTATTGTGGCTTCAGTATTTCGTGCGCACAATATTTAAAATGTTTATACGCCTATAATCGACTTGAGGAA
>JABABY010000123.1 GCA_014237955.1 Planctomycetota bacterium | reverse complement strand
CCAAGTCACCCTCGGCATTGACCAGAGTCACCGGCCTACCCAATTCGTCAATCCGCGCAACAGCGGAGTAGGTCGTACCCAAATCAATGCCAATTGCTTTTTCGTTAGAAGCCATATTCGTCGAGTGGAAACCTTCAGTAAAGAAATGGATGGAACCCGCAGGAAAACTGTTTCACCACCACCATGGTTTCCCTAGATTCTAAAATAATCTGCAAGGCGCCGAAAGTGACGCAGACGCGCCGAACCGACAGCCGACTGTCACCATACCTCGCACAGGTTGCCCCGGCAACAAACAACCCGCGATCGAACGAATCGCATGAAAACCAGCTCTCCTGATACCGTTTTCTCTGGAAAACTTCGCCGCAGTCCATCGGCGGTACCGCTGGCTTCTCAGCACCACAGCACGTTACAATAGGGCCCCTGGAGACGATGCAATCACCGCTGGGACAAAACGTGTGACGGGCCCAGTTTGACGGGCCCAAGGGAATATGCAATTAATCAAAGTCGCCGCTGCAGCGGTCAATCAAACACCTCTGGCCTGGAACGAAAATGCGGCGAATATCCTCACGGCCATAGAGTCCGCTCGCGAACAGGGAGCCTCCATTCTCTGTTTACCCGAACTCTCTATCACCGGATACGGTTGTGAGGATGCATTCCACGGCTCCCATATGCACGAGATGGCTGCCTCAATACTCGGCGACATTGTCCCACAGACCGGTGGGATGATTGTCAGCATCGGATTGCCGCAGCCCCATAGCGGCACCCTTTACAACACCGCATGTCTGATCGCGGATGGCCGCATTGTTGGTTTTGCAGCCAAGCAAAATCTGGCGGGTGAGGGGATCCATTACGAACCCCGCTGGTTCAAACCCTGGCCGGCTGGAGTTCAGGCGGAAACGGTTGTTGACGGGAGCCACTACCCATTGGGCGATTTGGTTTTCAACTGCGGCGGGATCATGATCGGTTTTGAAATCTGTGAAGATGCCTGGGTGGCGGAACGTCCCGGCCGCGACTTGGCCAGTGCTGGGGCAGATATTCTCCTCAATCCGAGTGCCAGCCATTTTGCATTTGGCAAACAGGAAATCCGCCGCCGCTTTGTCCTCGAGGGTTCGCGGGCGTTTGGCGTGAGTTACGTGTATGCCAACCTGCTTGGGAACGAAGCAGGTCGGGCAATCTACGATGGTGGCGCCCTGATTGCCAGTGGTGGAAAAATGCTCAGCGAAGGACGCCGATTTTCATTTGCCGATGTAGAGCTTACGACTGCGGTCATTGATGTCGATGATACCCGCAGCCGGCGATCCCAAGTGAGCAGCTACCAGCCAGACATAGCACAAGTCGCGACCGGAGTTGTCGATTGTGATTTTACCTTTCCCCCGGCAGCTCCTGAAAGCAACAATGACATCGAAAACACATGGGAGAAATCTTCCCGACTCAAAGAGGAGGAATGTACACGCGCGGTGGCCCTGGGCCTGTTCGATTATCTGAGAAAAAGTCGTTCCCGAGGTTTTATCGTCTCACTCAGCGGCGGTGCCGATTCTTCGAGTGTGGCCACCCTGATCTCGCTTGCGGTGCGACTGGGCATTGCCGATTTGGGAAGCGAGGGCTTTAAAAATAAGCTGGCCTACATTGTGAGCCTGGACAATTGCGAAGAAGAAAAACAGTTTGTCTCCCATCTTCTCACTTGCGTTTACCAGTCGACGCGCAACAGCGGAGAGACGACCCGTGCGGCAGCAGAGACTCTCAGCCTCGCACTCGGTGCGGAATATCTGGAGTTTGATGTTGATGCTCTGGTAGAGGGTTATACCGACATGGTGGCCGCAGCGATCGGACGACAACTCACGTGGCAACAAGACGATATTGCGCTGCAAAATATTCAGGCACGTGTACGGGCACCGGGCATCTGGATGCTGGCCAATCTTCGCGGGGCTTTGCTTCTGAGTACGAGCAATCGGAGCGAGGCGGCAGTCGGTTACGCCACGATGGACGGTGACACGAGTGGAGGTCTTGCACCGATTGCGGGCATCGACAAGGCGTTTCTCCGCACTTGGCTCCTCTGGATGGAAAAAGAAGGTCCCGCAGGATTGGGACCGATACCGGCCTTGGCGCTCGTCAATGAACAACAGCCGACTGCCGAACTCCGCCCTCCCTCCTCCGGCCAGACCGACGAGGCCGATTTGATGCCCTACGAATTGCTCGACGCGATCGAGCGGGCGGCGATCGGGGCAAAGCAGATGCCTCTGGACGTCTATCGCCTGATGCAGGTTCAGTTTCCCCAGTACGATGCGGCACAACTGGCGGAGTGGGTTGGACGCTTCTTCCGACTCTGGACCCGCAATCAGTGGAAACGGGAACGCTACGCCCCCTCGTTCCATTTGGACGACCAGAATCTGGACCCCAAAACCTGGTGCCGTTTTCCAATCCTCTCCGGGGGTTTTGAACGGGAACTGGCCGAACTCCGGGAGTGGATCGCCAAGCAGTGAGGCATCTGGGCGACCACGAAAGCCATCTCGATCAGAGCGAGAAGATTCATGATCTGACAAAAACCGATATCCCCTTTAAGCACCCACACGATAAACGAAAAATGACTTCTATTGCGGCGATGAACCTAACGGAGATAATGGGTGGCGTCTCATTCCAAAGAGAGTACGGAATATGAACAGCAAACCATTCGAACAGATGCAGACTTTACCTTCGCCATCGCGGCAGATTGTGAGTTTGGCAGTAGGGAGAGCGCGGGGAAACTGCTAATCTGGTTTGAAGGCTAGTTGGCGCTCAATAGTCTCTGGCCCGGCCACGTTCCGCGAGCGGCGCAGCCCGCAGTCCAACACCAGCCTCAGCGCGAACGCCGGAGAGCGGGCTCAGATGGCCGACATTAGATTTATTTCAGCTAAGCTTTATTCGTAATGGAATGCATCGAGAGGATCGTGGTTGAAAAACAAGCTAGACGACTCCATGCATGAACTCGTTGTTGAATTTCTTACCGAGGATTGTTGAATGGCACCGCATGTAGGTTTATTGTCGTACCCCAGAAGTGGTAATCATTTAGTGCGGTACCTCATAGAATATTTGACGGAGAGGCCTACCCTTGGGGTTATTGGCTCCGAACCGGATACGCCTATTTACCAAAGAGAGGGCGTCAAATTATTAAACAACAATGCTTTAGAAAAAGCCTCGCCAGAAGTCATTAAATATCACTTTGCAACAGACATTGTCTCTTATTCGGAAAAATATCCGTTGGATACTTTGATATTTATTTTAAGAGATCCTGTAGAAGCCTATGCTTCTCATATAGGAGAAACCCCTTTTCTTTGGTCGAAAGAGACATGGCGCGAAGAAGAGCAAAATAGTCTGACAACTCACATAAAACCTGCTTTGACTCAAATGATGGAAAATATTAATTACTTTAATCAGTTTGAGGGAAACAAAATGTTTATTTGTTATGAAGATTTAGTTTTCCATAACCCGAACCAAGTCATCACCGAATTGGCTGAGTTTGTTGCGTCTCCAGCCGACAGGCTGAAACATCTCCTCGAGAACCTTTCTAAATATCTTAAAGATAGCCGGAGGACTCCTGTGCGAAAAACCTCTGCGCACGTTACGCCTGATTATTACTCCTCTAGAGTGCGCCCTGCAAATCTTCAATTTCTTAAAGAAGCATTTAATGGGGTGGATAGTATCGGAAAATAAGATGCCGATATGATGAGACCATTTAAAACAAATGGCCCAACGAGGTTTTCATGAACAGCAACCCATTCGAACAGATGCGGGCTTTGCCTTCGCCATCGCGACAGATTTTGGGTTTGGCGGTAGCCGTCATCGTTTGCTACGGGGCGGCGCTCTTGGGAAACCTGGCGACCATGCCGCAACTTCCCACTTGGTACGCAAATATCGAGAAACCGACGTGGACTCCACCCGATTGGTTGTTCGGACCGGTTTGGTCGCTACTCTATGCGATGATGGCTGTTGCAGTCTGGCTGATTTGGCGAAAGGCAGGATGGAGAGCGGGGAAAAAACCTCTAATCTGGTTTGGGTGCCAGTTGGCACTCAATAGTTTCTGGAGCATTCTTTTTTTCGGCATCCACAGCCCGGGCTGGGCTTTTGTCGACATACTTTTTCTATGGCTGGCAATCCTAATGTCGATCCGCACCTTTTGGCCTCTCTCGAGGCTGGCCGCTGCCTTGCTCATCCCCTACTTCCTCTGGGTTTCTTTTGCGTCGGTGCTTAACGCAACGATTTGGCAAATGAATACCTAAGATTTTTTTCGGTAGAGGGCGAAGAACGGCCCCTCCTGACCACGCGTGCGAATCAGCCTCCCGAACCTTCTATAAACAGGGCTGTCTCCACCACCGCCAGCAGATTCATGATGGCATGGAGCAGAATGACCAAACTCGTCGATCCGGTTCGTTCGCGCACGGCACCGAAAAAAAGACCGATCAAAAAAATCCAGAAAATCAGCACCATGTTGTACTGCACGTGCATCAACGCCCAAAAGGTTGAACAGATGATGATTGCAGGCGCAGCGCCCATGCCGGCAACCAAACCGCGATGCATGAAGCCACGAAAGAAAAGTTCTTCCCAGACAGGCGCAACGACAATCAGGGCGAGGTAAAGTAGTGGCAGAAAACCCGCACTCTGATAGACTCTCACCATAAAATCGGTGCCCTGCTGCTCGGCAGCACCGAGCGAGATGTGAGAAACGGCCAGAATGACCGCCAAACCGATAAAACTTGGCACCGCCACTCTGAGAGAGCATCGCCGCAGGGCAAGATATTCCCGCCACGGCCAGCGGCGGAGGTGGGACCAAAGGACCACCAGCCCGATCGCAACGAGGCCACTGATAAAAGTACTCACCGAAAGTACCAGCCCATCGGAGGTAAAATGCTCTGCAAGGGCGGCCATATCGTCTCTTTGTGCTGCAGGCAGACTGCCCATCCGATAAAGCATCACCGGCACGCCGCCGACCATCTGGGCAATGGTCACCGCAAAGGCGGTAGCGAGCGACAATCCGAGCGTCGCCAAGACTCCCCACGGCCGCGGCGGTACGAGTTCGGCCAATACCACACCAGGCGCTTCTGGAATTTCTCCCGCAGATGCAGATTCAAACGGATCTATCTCGGTCACGCTGGTACTCTTTCTTGTTAAACGGACAGCAACCGTCGCCGGATCACCGCTCTCATGCTCCGCAGGAGTCGGCTTGTGGGCTATCTTCCTTTGCCATTCTTAAGGCCGTACGGGCAATGAAAAAGACGACAAAGACAGCAAGAACAAGACCGCCAACCATCAGCACATAATGCATCAGCGGGTAGCTCTCGTGACCGCTGACCCGACGGCCAATGTGTCTGGCAACGTCCCCGGCATAGACGGTGCAGAGATTACCCGGCAACACCCCCACTACCGCCAATAGGTATCTCCAAAAACGGACGCCGCTTACCGCACAGATGTAATTGAGAAGGGAAAAATTTGCGGGCGCAAGCCGCATTAAAAACATCAAACGAAAACGTCTTCCAGGCGTGGCCCGATCAAAGATCCCCAACCGTGGGTGTTTACTGAGCAACCCCTTCACATAACCGCGCAGGAAATGGCGCCCCAGGAAAAAACTGACCGTGGCTGCAAGCAATTCGGAAAGCACAACGTAGAGCAATCCCCAGCCGATTCCGAACAGCATACCCCCGGCAACTCCCGTCATTGCCTGCGGCATGAAAAGAATACATAACAAGGCAGCCCCCACGATAAAAATGACGGGGGCCCAACGCCCCATACTCTTCACCCAGTGATCGATCGATGTCGTGGAGTCCTCAACGTAATAGGCCAGCAACGCAATCCCTACCAGTAGCAACGCGAAGCCTATCAGATACATCGAGAGGTAGACGTAGTGGTGACGGACCCGAAATGCAATGTGCTGTGGCACTTCGCCCTTCCCCGTCACCCATGAACTTTCAGCATGCATCATCACAAAAACCCTCAACGTGTGCAGGTAGGCTGCGCGATTTCTAAAAATGGGCAACAACACCCAGGTCGTATTGTAATCGCGCGGACGGGATATTGTCACGGGAACATTTTGCTGCAACTTCCGCTCTTGGATATGCAGCGCCGCCCTAGACAGAAACTGTAGGCTATAGATAATCGACCAGAAAAGGAGGAATTTTTTATGAGCCTTTGCAAAGAACTCATTTCGACGCAGCACGGAGATGTTCGACTCGAGGGGCATCTCATCTATCCGCAAGGATCCCCAACTCCACTGCCGACTGTGATCGTCTGCCATGCCTGGGCTGGCTGCGACGCATTCGCACAGCGGGCCGGTGAACGACTGGCCGAATTGGGATACGCCGCT
>JABABY010000122.1 GCA_014237955.1 Planctomycetota bacterium | reverse complement strand
TTCTCGATGCAGATGGCGAGCCAATACCCGGTTATGGCAGTCCCGGAGACCCGCCCTATACGCAAGAAGCGACTGTGGCGGTCAACGACGGAACGCTCAATATCACGGTCGCGCGGACCGCGGGATGGTCTTATCCCTACACGATGCTCAGTGCGATTAAGATTGAAAAACAGTGAACGGTTGCATGGGGAATTTGCAAGATCACTGTTGTGGCCACTCGACCTACGGGGTACTGATCCTGGCTATTGTGATCCTGGGTGGATGTTCCTCCTCCGAGCAGGGGCAAGCCGAGCCGGAGCCGTTAACTTCGCAGGAAGTGGCGAGCCTGCCGCGGGTCGATGGCGTGCCGCTCGGCCACATCAAACCGGTGCCGCGCGATAAAAGGGCCACGCAAGGGGCCGCGAGCCGATCAACCTCAAAACAGACTCGCGAGAATACATCGCAGGCTGCACCCAAAGAGCAACCGCCCGCTTCTCCCAAATCGACTCGCGTTACGGCGACCCGGCCAAGAGCCTCTACCAACGCGCCAACCAGTAGCGACTTTTCGCGTGCGATTGCCAAGCGGCCCCACGTCCGCTGGATCCTTGATGGGGAGGAGCTTACGGAGCTTGATCCACCCGAACTGCTCGATAGCTTCCGCCTCGACTTTGACGAGACCCGCCGACTCACGTTCGACGATTTGCCCTATGCCTTCATGACCGAAAACTCGCGCGAGGCAGTCGTCCGCCGCGGTGATCTACCGGAGGGTCACTTTGAGGATTCGCGGATCAGCCCCGATGAGCAGATTGTGACGATCTTTTACTGCACAAATCCAGATTGCCCGAGACGGGAGGAAGTGTACAAGTCGGCAAAATTTCCTTTCAATCCGAGCAGTGGACAACTGCCCAAATGTCCCTATTGCGGCTCAGAGGATGCGCAGGGCAACCGGACAGGGTCTTATCGTTTTAAGACAATGCAGGCAGTCCGGATGGAAGAGCTGATCCGCAGGCAAGTCTACCGCGACCGAGTTCAAGAATGAAAAGGATCCGCGATTCGATCTTTACGCCATCGATTATTAGATCGACCCTCCTCGTGGCTTGCCACATCAATCAGGTGAGGCGAAGAGCAGCCCATGGATTTCTCACTGCGAGGCCTCAGACGGCTTACGCCCCTGCTCAACCAACCGCAGTTGCCGCGTAAGGATACCGATCGCACGCTGGTTGTCCGCTTGGCGGGCCAGCGCGAGGGCCTGACGCACCGTCTGCTTCGCGGCCGAAAAATCTCCGGTTTCCGCCTGGGCAATCGCCAGGATGTTGAGCGCCTGTATTTCCGGAGTGGTAAAAAGCTGGCTCAAGGTACGGGCCAACGCGAGTGCCTTCGCCGGATCGTAGACGGCCGGGTCACGACTGGTGGCCCGTAAGAGGGCCAGTTGCTCAAGGAGTACCGCTTGCTCGCCCTCTGGGTCTAAATGCTGTTCGCAGTAGGCCACCGCATCGGCATCCCGACCGAGTGACCTTAAAACCTGAATGTATTGCTTCAGGACGTTTGGATTGTTTTTCGAGCTTGTAAGAATCTTCGCATATTCTGCAGCCGCCTCCTCTAAACGTCCCAGATTTCTCAGCGACGCGGCATAAAGGTTTTGCAGACGCGGCGTGTCCGGACGCTGTTTCAAATACTCTCGTGCATACTCGGCCGCCTGTTTGCTGTCATTTCTCTGTAAGGACAAAATCGCAAGTTGCTCGAGGACATCCGGATCGTCGGGCCGCAAAGCATGGACCTGACGCAATAGCCGGTAGGCATGGGCCAGGTGGTTTGAAGCAAGGTGGATTCTCGCAACCAGCTTAAGGGTGCTCATTCTCTCCGGCTGCAGTTGATGGGCTCGCTCTGCATACGCGAGGGCCTGCGAAAGTTCTCCTGCCTGAAAATAGACCGCGGCCACCTCGCTCAAGGTATCTGCCGGATCGGGCGTAAGCGCACACGCCTTTTCAAAACTGCCTGCCGCATCGCGATAATGGCCCTGTTCGTAATAACCCTGACCGAGCATGATCTGTGGTTGATGGTGCTCCGGAAGAGCCGAAGCCAATTTTTCAAACTGAACCAATGCTCGCTCGATTTGATCGTCTGCAAGAAGAAACCGACCGGCCAATCGGCGTAAAATCAAATCATCGGGATCCTCCTGCACCGCCGTAAGATAGACTGCTTGCAGCGCGGAAGAATCGGCGGCCAAACCTTTTTCTAGTCGGGCAACTTCGGCTTGCTGCTCTGCGACGCGATTCCGATGGCCGAGTTGATCGAGAAAGGGTGGCTTGTCAACCAGTTCTAAAGTCGCCTTGAGAACACCCCGCTTTTCAAGGTCGGTAAGGGCAATCGCATCGGCACACACCTCAAACGAGGCGGCCTGTGGAAGGGAACTGTTTTTCGGTTGGATCTCGGGGGGGAGTTGTTCACATAGAGCGGCAAAGAGTGTGCGGGCCAACTCGTACTGTCCCCGAAAATTGAAATGAACGTGCTCAAAAAAATAGTGTCCGCCTGCGATTCCTATCTCAGAATCCTGATTGAACGCTCTCTCCACATCCACCAGGTGCACGCCGCGACCCGTTTCCGCAGCGGCAACGCTGCGGATGATTTCATTGATCCTGGAATCGGCCCGGAAGCGGAGCAGATCAAGATCGCGGGCCTGGGCGAGAGATTCTGTAGCAAGCTCGGTTTTACCCGCGGCAAGCTGGCAGCGACCGAGCAGATAGTGGAGCATGGCGTTTTCTGGATCGGCTGTGAGACGTTCTTGTAGGGGCACAATCCAACTGCTCGCATAAGGTTCGCTTTTTCCTCCATCACCCGATGCAACCTGTTCGGCCAAACGTTGCGTCTCCCCCTGTTCCGCACCATTGCCGGAACCAAGGGAGGCAAACGGGGGGCAGTCTTTTAGGTTAACAGCCACACTACAGAGCAGCACTTTCGCGGCCACCCCCTCGGCAGCGCGGCAGATCGCAGTGAGGTTGGCTGCAAATTGGCGATAGACCCGCTCGAGTCGCCCATCGTCGGATGCGACTTTGTTGTTGAGAAACATCTGCATCCCCTCCCAATCGGCGGCCTTTGCAGGGGTAGTGACAAGTTCACCGACCCATTGTCCCAACCGGGTCCCTTTGAGCCACAGGCTCACGCGGATCGCCCATAGCTTGTCTGCCAGGGCTTCGAAGACGCTCGCCGGTCCGAACGGCCCGACTACCTCGTTGTTGCCCAGATAAACGATGAAAAGATCGGGTTCGTACTCAGCACACTCTGCCGCAATATCCCGGACTACGTGCGAGTTGATCGCGGTGAGGGCCGTATTAACAACTTCAAACTTTTGATCGGGATAGGCCTGCTTGAGCATCACCTTCAGAAACCGACTGAAACTAAAGTCGGGGCTCGGAACACCCATTGCCGCGCTGCCCCCGAGCACGAAAACACGGTAAGTGTTCGTTGGTTTTTTTTGCGGCAGATGGACGATGTTGGTCGTCCTGGCCTGCATCGCCTTGCCAAAATATCTCCAGGGAAATCGGGGATTGGCAGTGACGTGATGTTCGTCTGCTGGGACAAAAAAGGCGGTCTCGTACCCCACTCCGAAAAGTTTGAGCAACCCCTCCCCCGCACCGAGCAGCAGGCCGAGAATCAGCACAACGGCGAGAGCCGCGTAAAGTAGTTTCCGTGCGAGGGGAATCGTGCTGCGGGTAGCAGACCCGCGAACTGCGCCGGATTTGTTTTGTGTAGTTTGTTGCTTGTTTGTGCTCATGCGACCATTTTCAATTCAAACAATAGATCCTGCGAGTGGTCGCCAAGAGAAGATTTGTAAAAATCTGATTCGATCAAGCGCCATTGTATCTCTCTGTGCGATCATCGAGAGCCTCTGTTTTCAATTCAAAACATCTTCTTAAAGGGTCTCCACCCATGCAAAACAACCGCAGATCTGCCGTCTCAGGCGTTGATCAATCATTTCACCCAGCGAGAAAACGCTCATTCCGCTAGAAAAACAACGATCACCCCCCCCGCAGGGTGGATCGGTTTATAAATACTGATTATTTCGACAAATTGCTTGATATATATGTTTAGACAAGTATGATGAAAGGCGTGAAGAATCTCGTAGAGATGGTCCATGACGGGCCACACACTAGGAATTAGCTAATGTTGTCTCGTTGGGTTAAGAATTCAGAATACCGGGAAGGTCGCCGTGCGCGGAGATCTTCCCGTTGTTTTTGCGCTCAGTAGGATATTCTCCTCCGGACGAGGGCAAGCTACAGCGGATTATTGTTGTAAAGCGGAATTATTTGCTTTGCGTTTTATTTATTCTTCTTTAGTGCACGAAGGAGATGACTAATGAGAAAGGAGATTTCTATGGGCAAGATATTTGGATTCTTGTCTGCTGCTATCCTTACGGTCGGCATGACCAGTTCGGCACAAGCAGCCAACATCTTTGGGGAACTGAATTCAATGCAGGTCCTCACAGCCGTTACCGCACAGAATGCTGCGGAAATTGGCGCGTACGAGTACATCTACGATGTACAGATGGACAACGAAAGCCAGTTTGCTAACATGCAAATTGGTGGTGGTGGTTTTGATGCCGGTGGCATTATTAACCAGCATCCCTTCAGTCACGGTTCTGACACCGGTATCTTGACCCAGAAATGGGATGGGTATGCCGCCAGTACCGGCATCAAGAGTTGGGACCAGACTGCCTATGGTTCTTACAACAGTGGTGGTAACTGGACCATCCCCGGTGGCTACACTGGTCTTGGTGAAGGGATTGTCAACAGTTGGCACTCGACTACCGGCGTTTACCAGGGCAGCAGCTCCTGGGCTGGTGTTGATCCTAAGTTTATCGGGCCTGGTCAGGTTACTGACATGCCTGGCAGTGGTGGTACAGGCGATGCGATTAATTTCAACAATCGTGTCACCACAGGTACCAACTACACCGGTTTGGTCCTGACCTTCCGTATCGTGACCAATCAGGCTCCCGGTACGGTTACGTTCCGTGCGTACTCTTTTAATGGTGCCACGGTCTACACCAACACTCTGGTCGGCCCGAATGGTGGCAGCCCACCACCTGGTGTACCTGAGCCTTCTACACTGGCTCTCCTCGGAGTTGCCATGGTCGGCATGATGGGTCTTATCCGTCGTCGCCGTAACGGCTAGGAGTTGGTATGATCAACGGCCTCGGTCGTTGTAAAATCCATCCCACAGCCGCTCACTTTGAGCGGCTGTGGGTTTTTTTGTGGCCCGGCATGACTCCCCACCCAGCCCTTTCCACACCCTTGGTCAAAGATTTATTGACGGTTAGGCTAGAATCCGATAGTTTGAAGAGTGGTTGAGGCACCGGCTATCGCACAAAACAGGGGCGTTTTGGGACGGGGTTTTCTCCAGTCGTCCCTAAGGAACAGAAACATGTCCTCGCGCTCTCGCGTCGGCTTCACGCTCGTCGAACTTTTGATCGTGATCGTGGTGGTCGTGATCCTCATGGCGCTACTGCTGCCGGCCGTCCAGAGTTCGCGGGCAAGTGCCCGCTCGGCCAGTTGCCAGAACAACCTCCGCCAACTCTGCTTTGCGCTTAAAAAAGCAAGTGCGAACATCCCCCTCGAGAAACTAAATCCCAATGGCGATAACTTCCGGCAATACCTGAGTGAGTATATGGAAGGGGCTGAAGATATCTGGAACTCACCGGGGGCGAGCGAAGGCGAGAACAGCTACGGTTTTAACGAGCGGGTACACCGTCTGGGAACGGAAGATGCGGGCAAGATTGTGGCCCTCACGTATCCAGAGCCTGTTGCCAGGTGGGTCGATCCAACAGAGCGGCAAGATTTTAAAAGTAAGGCAAATAGCACAGAAACATGCCTGATCCACTTTGGCAAAGCAAATGTGGTCTTTTACGATGGTCATACCGAGTCGCTCGATCTAGCCGATTTCGATCCCACCGAGCCCTGTATTCTCAAGGAGCGGTGGTTGCCAACCCGCGATCCGCTCCCCAACGATGTCGTGCTTCCCGAGGGTCCCGATGGTTGTGCCGATTCCTTTGGCAGTGGCTCCTACACGCTTCCGGACACCGATAACGATGGAATTCCCGATTATTATGTCGATCCGGATGATTACGACCCGGGTGTCACCTATGACACTGACCATCCCGATGTTGCGGACCCCTGCACGCCCGGACAGACCGAAAACTGCAGCGACAACTGCCCCGACGATGAAAACCCGGATCAGGCCGATGCCGATGGGAACGGCACCGGGGATGCGTGCGAATCGGGTGGTGGTCCCGTCGACACCGATGGGGACACAATTCCCGACAGCAGCGACAACTGCCCATATGTCGACAATCCCGGGCAGGAAAATGACGATAGCGACGACATTGGCAATGTGTGTGACAACTGCCC
>JABABY010000121.1 GCA_014237955.1 Planctomycetota bacterium | reverse complement strand
GATGTCACTATGGCCAAAAGAAATCGGAAAAGCGGTAAGGCCGCCGGGGATGAGAATAAGAACGAGAAGCGGATTGCGGAGAATCGCAAGGCCCGCCGCAATTTTGAGGTTATGGATACACTAGAGTGTGGCATCGCTCTGGTTGGCAGTGAGGTCAAGAGTCTCCGCAACGGCAAAGTCTCACTAGACGAGGCATACGGGCGTGTCCGTGGCAATGAGGTCTGGCTGATTGGCTGTGACATTGCGGAATACGCCCAAGCCAATGTGATGAATCATGATCCTCGACGGGCCCGCAAACTCCTGTTGCATCGACGGGAGATACGCAAATTTGCAGCTCGAGCCTATGAGCGTGGTCTGACGCTTGTGCCGCTAAAAATGTATTTCAAGGGCGGACGTGCGAAGGTCCTTATGGGTGTCGGACGGGGTCGTAAACTCTATGACAAACGAGAGAAACTGAAAAAAGAGACCGTGCATCGGGATATAGCCCGTGCCATGCGAAATCGTAACCGATAAGATTCTCAGCATTATCGAACAATGTGAACTATACTTGGAAGTTCGCGTTCCAAACCCGACCCATATCTCAATCCAGTCCCCACCCAAAAGTATGATACTCCTCCATTCTGCAAAAGCACTCTGTATCCCTACCGTGATGGCACTGGTCATATCGGGCCTATCTGTAGCGAGTTCGCTGCGAGCAGAGGCCCCTGATTCTTCTTCGGAAGAGCCGGCGAAGAAGGTTGCTGCAACGACCACTGAAGACGAACTGACGGTCACACATCACCGGATCACTATTTGTGATCAAGAACTGGAATATACTGCGACTGCCGGTACCCTTGTCATGCACGCCGAAGATGCGGCCAACAAACCCACAGCCAATATATTTTTTATCGCTTACACGAAGGACGGAATAAAAAATCTAGGCAAGCGCCCCATTTCATTTTGCTTTAATGGTGGCCCAGGCTCCTCTTCAATATGGCTCCATCTCGGCATGTTGGGACCGCGGCGCGTGCCGATCCATGATGATGCACAACCGCGAATGCCGCCGTATAAGTTGGTTCCCAACTCTGAATCATTGCTTGATCAGACAGATCTCGTTTTTATTGATCCCGTTAGTACTGGCTACAGCCGACCGGCTGCAGGAGAAGATAAAAAACAATTTCATGGATTTGATGAGGACATCGAGTCGGTAGGGCAGTTTATCCATCTCTATACCACTCGCTACAACCGGTGGCAGTCCCCCCGTTTTTTAATCGGAGAAAGTTATGGGACACTTCGTGCGGCGGGCCTCTCGGCCCATCTGTTCGATCGATACAATATGACACTCAACGGTATCGTGCTGGTTTCTTCGATTCTTGATTTTGCCACTATCGTTTTTAATCAAAATAATGATTTGCCTTACGTGTTGTTTTTGCCCACCTATACCGCAACCGCTTGGTATCACAAGCGGTTGCCACCGGACTTGCAAGAAGACCTCGGAAAAACGTTAGCGGAGGTAAGGGAATTTGCTAGCGGCGAATACAACAATGCTCTTTTTAAAGGAGATGATTTGCCGCCAGAAGAAAGGCAGGTGATCATCGACAAACTCGTTCGCTATACCGGCCTTTCGGCCGAATTTCTGGACCGCAACGAAATTCGCGTCGATAATTATCGCTTTGCGAAGAATATCCTTCAGGACGAACGGAAACTCGTTGGCCGATTCGACAGTCGATTTGTCGGTGTCGATTCCAACCCAGGTGGAAATCGCGCAGGCTACGATCCGAGCAGTGCAGCGATTTTTGCGCCCTATACGGCAACGCTCTATCACTATCTGCACAATGACTTAAATATCAAGCGAGATATTCCTTATGAGGTTATCTCAGACAAAGTCCGGCCTTGGAATTATAAGCGATTTACAAACAACTATGCCAATGCGATCGGTTCATTGAATGATGCGATGACCAAAAACACGCACCTGAAGGTTTTTGTAGCTAGCGGATATTTTGATCTTGCAACGCCGTTTTTAGGATCTGAATATACCTTCAATCACTTGGGCCTTGGACCGGAATTACGTAAAAACATCACGATGGCCTATTATGATGCTGGTCACATGATGTACGTACACGGTCCATCACTGCAAAAACTCAAGTCTGATCTGGTGCGCTTTTACCAGAGTGCAACAAGCCCTTGATGGTCGGTTAGTAAGCGTTCCCATCGCAAATTTAATGCTTGTAAATTTTGTGTTTTGGGCGACCGGAGAGAATCTCCTCTTTCCCCCAACTGGTGACTGCGCGAAACGCATCGCTCTGAATGAAGTCCCCAAACGCTTGGTCATCGGACCATTCGCTCGTGATGAGGTAGGAGTCACTGTCGCTAACATCCTTCCAGAGTGTCGATGAGGAATGTCCCTCAGCGGCGTTGAGGGCTTCGATAACGGCAGCAAACTTTTCTTCAAAAGCAGCCTGTTTGCCCGGCAAAGTGTGATAGTTCATGCCGACAGTGATCATAATTGTGTTCTCCTCAGGAAAGCTTGCAAAAGACTCCAGCAGGGTATGCCCCACTCGATGACGCGTCAAGCAACCTAAATATCCGATTTATGGGTGGGGCCATTCGGCTGAAGGGCTAACAGCCACATCTTTCTGCAGTCTCTCGAGCATTCCCTTGGTTTGCTCCATGCCTACTCACATGGACCTCGGGAAAGAAAAGGCCCCGGCAAAGTTCGAAACACGAACAAATGTACCCGATAGGAATGTGCCGCAACTGGAAGATTCTAACGGTTGTAACAGCATTGTCGATTGCGAGGGTGGTTTCATCTGAAACTCCTATGATGACTGATCTGAAGATTCCGAACATTCCGGATTCAATTGTCGACATTAATGGGGGTATGGCACAATGTCCCCATTGCCGGTTACCGTTTCGATTTTCCAGGCCCCATGTATCAACAACCAATGTTCTGATGAGCAAAAACGCTTGCTTTATTGTTACATGTTTTGCACTGGCGACTGTTGTGTCCACTCCCTGTACCGGACATGAAGTGGATCAGTACAGCGTCCCCATCGGGGAATCACTGTTGGATATGGGAAACTATTGGAACCAAATGCTTTATGGTGTTGTATCCCGCGGAGTCAAGCAGGCAAATAAAAATATCGCGGCCGAAAAGAACTCGTTGCTTCCAGATTTGGGCGGGGCCCGTCTTGCCCGACAGCAAAGTCCTGCGGCATTGGCCAAATGTGTTCGTCAGCAATTGCCAAACGCACTGTCTCTGATTGAAAAAGTTGAGGACAGCCTGGAAGCCACCAATTATCGGGATGTTACATCTGGTCGCCGTTTAGCCTATCGCGCAGAGAAAGAAGCAAGTGTCTATTTGCAGGGACCAGGTGTTCCGGATCCCCGTCACTACAATCGCTTGCTGTTCATGCGGTGTTCCACCATTAAGGTCCATGGCCATTATTTTGGCACGGATAAAATCGGACACTTCTTCGCCATGGGCTACCACTACTACACCGCCTATCAGGCAGCACGCCTTATGGGACAAACCCACGAGCTGGCCATGCAAAAGGCCGCGGACGTTTGCGGATGGGTTACAGAATCGAGCTTTTTAGGGATCACTTCAACGGGCATTTATTCAAATGCCGATATGGCCACCAACTACACGGGCCTCAAATTTTATTTGAATCTGACGCAACCGGTCAAACTGCAAGGTCACATGGTACCGGCCATGGTTGTCCGCAAGGGCGAGTACTGGAAATTACGAGAGCATTTTTCAGTAGAATCACCGCTCTTTGCCCAATATGTGAGTGTCCATTGGGATGAGGTTCTCAATCCTTGCCATCTCGATGAGACCGTTCGGGCTCCGGCCCGCCAGGCAATCAAATCCCGTAGTCGACAATTATTGGATTGGTATGCAGGCAATGATTCGCGTCGCCGAACGAGAGCCTATTTCGATAATATTCTCAAGCACTGTACAACCTATTATGGGGAAAATTACGGCCACTCCGGCGATGTTGAATGGCTGCTGGGTCTAGGGACTCTTTGTTTTGACGCTACAACATCGCCCGTTGATGACCCGATCGTGCGGGGCAATCGACCATCGCTGCGCTGGCGTGGAATTTCTGGCAGGCCGAGCGTTGACGCCGCGTCAAATTCCCGCAGGCGTTAAATGCTGGGCCCCGCATTGCAGACGGCAGCGGACGGCACAGAGAAAGGCGGCGCAAAGAAAGACCACCCAGATAAAATCGCCGAGCAGGGCCTACACAATCCATTCCTAGCGATTAACGCTTAGAGAATTGTGTCGATTTGCGAGCACCACGAAGGCCCGGTTTTTTGCGTTCCTTCATTCGGCCATCGCGAGTCAAGAGTTGTGCTTCACGCAGCGAACCCTCAAGTTCGGGGTCGAACTTAAAAATGGCTCGAGCAATCCCGAGTTTACATGCACCCGATTGTCCAGTCGTGCCCCCGCCATGGACTCGAATGACTACATCAACTTCACCACGTTTTCCCGACTGATCAAGAGGAGCAACCACAGCATTCCGATCCTGATCACGAGTAAAATACTCTTCGAGTGTTTTTTTGTTGATCACGATCTTGCCATTGCCCGAACGGACTCGAACGCGGGCGATGGACGACTTTCTGCGTCCCGTGCCTAGGAAATCTTGTGGTGCTGTTTTTGCCATAATTTTACTTTTTTACAATACAATAATAATGTAGGTAAGAGCTATTCCTGGTATCTGAAACGGTCGTGTTGACTTCATTCAGTATGCTGAATCATCCAGTATGGGGTTTAGGGTCTTGGGCTTGGTGGGGATGTCCCTCGCCAACATACACTTTTAGCTTCTCCAGCATTCTTCTACCCAGTTTATTTTTGGGGAGCATCCGCCGAACAGCTTCTTGCAAAATCCGCTCCGGATGTCTCTCACGACGATCGGCGGCCGTCTCGACACGTAAACCGGGCCATCCCGTGTAGCGGGTATATTGTTTCTGATCCCACTTGTTGCCCGTAAAAGTAACCTTCTCGGCATTGACGACAACCACGTAATCACCAGTATCGACGTGTGGTGTATACGTTGGCCGATGCTTGCCCATCAAAAGGGTTGCGATTTTGACGGCGAGTCGACCCACAACCTGATCTTCCGCATCAAAAAGCCACCATTGGCGATCGACTTCGCCAGCTTTGGCCATATAGGTTTTCATCGTTAACGGACTTCCGGTTGGACACCGCAGTCGATGGACTGCGATTTGGGAGGAAAATCTCGACGCATTGCGAGGCACAAAATTTTAGGGCGAAAGAGCCAATCTACCCCTTTGAGAGACGGCCTACAAGATGCGACTCGGCCCGTGAGGGGTTCTCTCTTCCCAATCTGCAATAGTCGTTTCAGCGGCCATTTTTCGCATAATGAGAGGACCCGGGAGCATAAAGCCCCTTGGCCCCTCTGGTGGGGTGTGGTTTTGGCGGGTTTTTCAGCGTCTGGCAGTTACTGCCTTTGCGACTCCGGGGCATGCGATTAAGCTATTGGGCCTATTGGCGTTAAAGAGTGATTCAATCGGTGTTTCCGGCATGCAGATCGCAGTACCTAAAGAGACCTATCCTGGCGAACGGCGGGTGGCCTTGGTCCCCTCTGCGGTTGCTCCGCTGCTCAAGCTTGGGCTTGAAGTGAGCATTCAGGCCGGCGCGGGAGATGCGGCAGGCTATCCAGATTCAGCCTACACGGAGCAGGGGGCACAGATTGGGGAAAGTCGCGGCGATATTTTTTCTGCCGACATCGTTCTCCAGGTCCGCTGCCTCGGCGCAAACCGAGACGCCGGACAGGCAGATCTCGACAAAATCTCTGATGGGCAAATTTTGATTGGAACCTCAGACCCGCTGGGGTCGCCAGAATCGATCCAACAGATTGCCGAGCGGGGGGCGACCCATTTTGCGATGGAGCTGATTCCCCGCATCACCAGGGCTCAGGGGATGGACGTGCTTTCCTCAATGGCCACTGTTGCTGGCTACCATGCCGTGCTTATGGGAGCGACAGCGCTACCTAAAATGTTTCCTATGATGATGACTGCTGCGGGCACATTGGCAGCGGCAAAGGTGTTCGTTATCGGTGCAGGTGTTGCCGGCTTGCAGGCAATCGCGACGGCGCGAAGGCTTGGCGGGATTGTCAGCGCCTACGATGTTCGTCCAGCTGTCAAAGAACAAGTCGAGAGTGTGGGAGCAAAATTTGTCGAGATGCAATTGGAAACGACTACTGCCGAAGATAAAGGCGGCTATGCCAAGGCAATGGGTGAAGAATTTTATCAGAAGCAGCGAGAATTGATGGCCACGATTGTCGCCCATTCGGATGTCGTGGTGACAACTGCCGCCATTCCAGGTCGGGAGTCGCCGTTGTTGATCACCGCCGATGCAGTCCGGGGAATGTCTCCTGGAAGTGTGATCGTAGATTTGGCAGCAGAGCGGGGCGGAAACTGTGAATTATCA
>JABABY010000120.1 GCA_014237955.1 Planctomycetota bacterium | reverse complement strand
AGGAAGGACCGCCGGCAGAAGTTGGCTACAATGAGTCCTGGCTCCGCAAGGTCATCGCCGACCGGGGAGAGGATCTTTCGATTGGCGAGGCGCCTGCAGAACACTAGTTGTTGCGATTGCGGCATTGGAATGCTTCTGGCACCACCTACCCAGCCTGAAAGATCAGCCCATAGAGGGATGGAGACCGATCATGCGATGGCAACTGCTGCTATTCTTAGCATCGCTGAGTCCTTATCTGGTTGTCGTCTCGCCCGGTTTTGGGGAAACGGCATCCGTTCTCGGTAGCCGTCCAAACATTATTCTCATCGTGGCGGACGACCTCGGCTATGGCGAGCTCGGCTGCTATGGCCAAAAGCGGATCAAAACTCCTCACATCGACCAACTCGCTAGCGAAGGGATGCGGTTCACACAGTTTTATGCAGGTGCAAGCCTCTGCGCCTCCTCACGCAATGTGCTGCTTACGGGCGAACATACGGGCCACTGCCGCATCCGGGACAACGGGCCGCCGAACACACAGACCCTGCGACCTGAGGATGTGACAATTGCCGAGGTTTTGAAACAGGCCGGTTATGCCACAGCAGTCATTGGCAAATGGGCCATCGGCGGAGATCTTCCGGAAACAGGCGGGAGACCTGAAGATCAGGGTTTCGATTACTTTTACGGATATCTCAATACCGTCCATGCCCACAACTACTATCCAACCTACCTCTGGCGCAATCGCAAAAAAATCCCTTTGGGAAATGTGGTCCAGGAGGTTCCCCCGGGCTATGCCGGATTTGTCGGGGGTATGGCAACAAAAAAAGTGGCCTACAGTCACGACCTGTTTATGAAGGAATCGCTCGAGTGGATTGAGAAGAATAAACAGGGGCCATTCTTTTTGTTTCTCACGCCCACAATCCCACACGCCAATCCCGAGGCCCGCAAGCTCACGGGCAATGGCACGGAAGTCCCCGAGTTGGGCCGCTATGCCGACGAGAATTGGACCGCGCAAAATAAGGGGCAGGCGGCCATGATCAGCCGACTCGACTCGGGGGTCGGGCAAATTGTCTCCCGCCTGGCGGAACTGGGAATCGATAAAGAGACCGCGATCTTTTTTACTTCGGACAATGGCCCCCACAACGAGGCGGGACACGATCCGAACTTTTTCCAGGCTGCCGGGCCGTTGCGGGGGAGCAAATTCGGTCTCTATGAAGGGGGCCTGCGCGTACCACTCCTCGCTCGATGGACGGGGACCATCCGAGCCGATCAGGCAACTTCGCAAATCGCCTATTTTGGTGATTTTTTTGCCACATTCGCCGCACTCGCCGGCCAACCGCTACCCAAAACGGACCTCGATAGCATCAGCCTGCTGCCGACCTTACTCGATGAACCGAAAAAGCAACAGCAACACCCCTATCTCTACTGGGAACTGCACGGCGGTCACCCCCGCCAGGCAGTCCGCTTCGGTCGCTATAAGGCAATTCGCAACCCACTCGGCTCTGGCAAGATCCAACTCTACGATCTTAAAAACGATATTGGCGAATCGCAAGATTTAGCGACCACCAAACCGGACATTGTAAAACAAGCATCCCAGTATCTAGACCAAGCACACCGCGAATCACCGATCTGGAAAGATCCTACACGGTAGCACAAAACAGCGGAAACTATTTTTCGAACCAATCAGATTCCAAACGCGACTGCTCAAACACCGAATGCATCTTTTTGTCATCTTTTCCTTCATCTCTTTTTCACAAATCGGCATTACGTTGCCACCTTCTTTCATCCTAGGAAACTTTTGAAAAGAGACGAAAACGGAATACGGACAATGGTTTATTTACTGGTTAAACCGGCAATCAACATAACCGGTTCTGCGAATGCTCTTCTGACCACACAACCGTGCCTTTCCAGATTTTTAGAGAAATGGGGGTTTTAGGATTGGATCTCACGATCTAGAACAGGCACCTCCTTCCTATGGCCCTCCCTTAAAACTTTTTCCGTGCAAGAGATGGAAGCATGAGCACAATTACAGCGAGATGGAACCTCGGTTTTCTCGTCATGCTTTCATTATTTTGCCTCTCTACTCCTGAGGCTGTCCGAGCTAAAACTGGACGGAAGGAGTTTGTACTGCGTCGCCTCTGGACCCATTCCCATGGACACTTTGGCAAATCAGCAGCGGAAGTCATCGCCTACTCGCCCACCACCAAGCATTTATACGTCAGCAATGCAGCGGACCGTCGCATTGATGTCCTGAAGATCACAAACGGGCAAAGGACCGGCGAGTTGGATGTTTCGTCGTATGGAGAGCCAACCAGCGTCGGCATAACAGATCGGTTTGTTGTGGTAGCAGTCGCCAATCCACAAAAAACAATGGATGGTTCGTGTGTGTTCTTTGACCTAAAGAGCGGAAAAGAATTGTGGCAGGTTTCAGTAGGCGCCCATCCCGATATGGTGGCCGTCACACCAGATGGCAATACCGTGTTGGTCGCCAACGAGGGAGAACCGAATGAGGCCTACACCGAGGACCCGCAGGGTTCTATTTCATCGATTGCTTTCACCCCAGGTCAGGAAAGACCGAAAGTAAAAACCATTTCTTTTGAGCAGTTCAACCCACAACGAGACAAACTGATCGCTCGTGGAGTCCGCATTTCGGGGCCGAGCACAAAACACCCAGATGGCCTTGCAACTGTCGCCGAAGATCTGGAACCGGAGTACATCTCCATTTCTGCCGATGGGCAAAAGGCATGGGTCACACTCCAGGAAAACAACGCCATCGCCAGTCTGGATATTGAGAAAGGCGAGATAGAGCAGATTTTTTCGTGTGGGCTCAAGGACCACAGCCAGGACGATCATGGACTGGATGTGAGTGATCGGGATGGCAATAACAAAGAACCAGCGATTCGAATCGCTCCTGCTCCTGTCTGGGGCCTGTACCAACCCGATGCCATTGTCGCTTTTGAACATGAAGGGAGGACCCTTCTGCTCACCGCCAATGAAGGAGACGTTCGCAAATACGATGGTTACCGCGACGTAAAAAAAGCGGGCAAGCTTCAGCTCCCGAATACCCTATCAACAAACGAACAAAAACGTCTCTCCCAGTTTGAAATTTCGGTTGCCAATGCTGATCAGCGGGCGTATCCCGGGCGACTGTTGGGCTTTGGTGGCCGATCATTCTCAATTCGAGATAGCGACGGCAAACTAATCTTCGACAGTGGCGATCAAATTGAAAAAGCGATTGCTACAAGATCGCCTGCCTATTTCAACTCCCGCGACGGGCACAGGGACAAGATGGACGACATGAGTTGCAAGCGGGGTCCCGAACCAGAGGCCGTGACGATCGGAGCTATTAACAAGCGCACGTATGCCTTTATCGCACTTGAGACAGCAAGCACTATTGTAATCTACGATATCACCGACCCAGCGCACCCTGAGTTTTCCGGGATCCACATAGCTCGTCATGAAAACGATGATTACAAAACGAGTGAGACAAAACAGGCCGACCACATGCATACTGGACTCTGTCCGGAAACCATGGCATTCATTCCCGCCAAGCTTTCGCCAACGGGCGAGCCGCTGCTCGCAGTGGCCTACGAGGTCAGTGGAACCACCTCACTCTACGAAATTCGAGTTGAGGAGAGATCCGCCACCGTACAAGTACCCTAAAGACGGAACCTACCAGCTTGCACCGAGCAAGACGAGTGAGGATACTAGAGGCTATTCCCCCTTGTTCGCCTTTCGACTTGTGAGGTAGCTCTCTTGAGAAGTTTTCAAATTCCCTTCCTTGCTTCATGCATGGCAATCGCTTGTTTGGTCCTCGATACCTCGGTGAGCAAAGCCGAAGAAATCGGTCTCGAACAGGCCAACATGTGTCGCTACGGATCCGAGGAAATTGTCAGCCAACTGAAGGCGAGCGCAAGTGGTCGACAATATGCGCCTGACCGACAGGTGGACCTCTTGCATCTCAAGCTGGATGTCACGCCCGATTTCAAAAAACGGACCGTCGCCGGCAGTTGTGAGCTCACCTTTGTGCCTCTTGCTCGTCCGCTCCGTGAGCTTACCCTCAACGCGATCGATTTGGATGTCCAAGATGTAGAGGCGAATGTCGGAATCTCGGATTACGAAATGACGCCCGAGGGACTCGTCATCGCATTCGACCCGGCCGTTGAACCTCGCAAGCAGGTACTTTTAAAGGTTGATTACGAGGCTGAGCCGAAAAAAGGGCTCTATTTCCGTACTCCTGAAGTTGGTTTTCGGAAGGAGGATGCCCACATCTGGACGCAGGGCGAACCGCACGAGGCACGTCACTGGTTTCCCAGTATCGATTATCCCAACGAACGATTCACCAGCGAGGTGATCTGTCATGTACCTCAGGAAATGACCGTTCTTTCAAACGGCCGAATGGTCGGCAGGCAAAACGAACCAGGGGAAATGAAATCGGTCCACTGGCAACAGCAAAAACCACACGTTAATTATCTCATCGCACTGGCAGCAGGACACCTCGATAAACTGGAAGGGAACTATCGAGATATTCCACTCGGCTTTTACACAACGAAGAGTCGCGCGCCCTATGCCCCAAACGCCTTCCGTGACACGGCTGACATTCTCGGGTTTCTGGAAAAAGAGATCGGCGTGCCCTACCCATGGCCCAAATACGACCAAATCGTCGTGGAGGATTACCATATGGGTGGGATGGAAAACACCTCCCTCACGGTACTCAATCCAATTGTCCTCTTTCCTGACGAAAGTGAAAATCTACGGGATTTGCAAATTCTGATTGCCCACGAATTGGTCCATCAATGGTTTGGCGATTATGTAACCTGCAAAGACTGGAGTGAACTCTGGCTCAACGAAGGCTTTGCCGTTTACTATTCGTACCTCTACGGAGGCTACAAGCATGGCAAAGATACGATGCTTTACTCGGTCTACAACGACCGGCGTGGAATTATCTACAACAAAAATGAAAAAAGGCCCATTGTTTTCCGTCACTATAAAAAGGCCTGGGACCAGTTTGATCAACGCGCATATGCCAAAGGCAGCTGGATCCTTCACATGCTTCGTGCTCGACTCGGAGAGGAACTGTTTCGCAAAGCGGTCAATCATTATGTCAAGAAGAACGCCCTGCGGAGTGTTGATAGTCACGACTTGCAGCAGGCTTTCGAAGACGTTTCCGGCCTCTCCCTGGCACCCTTTTTTGATCAATGGGTTCACAACCCGGGACACCCTCGCCTGAAAGTGACTTATGACTGGCAGTCAGGCAACAAACTGGCCAAGGTCTCAGTCGAGCAACTCACAAAATCCAATAGTGACGACGATAAAGATAAAAAGAAAAAGAAGGTCGATAAAGAAACACCACTTTTTGATTTTCCTGTAACGCTCCGTTTTGTGGGAAAAGATTTTGTTGTCGACGAGTCCGTCCTGGTGGACAAGCAACAACAGGACTTCTACGTCTCGCTCCCTTCCCGGCCAGAGATCGTTCGCTTCGATGCCAATATGGAGGTTTTGGCAGACATCACCTTCGACAAGCCGAAGAAGATGCTCTACAAGCAACTGCGAGGGGAAGAGGATGTGGTCGGCCGGCTGCTTGCAGCAAAAGCACTGAGCGAAAAAGATGACCAGAAGACCATCGACCAGCTAAAAACGGCACTCAATGACGATCCTTTTTATGGAGTCCGGCTCGAAGCGGCCAAAGCACTGGCGGCCATCGGTACGCCCCAAGCACTTCGGGCCCTTACCTCTTCGCTCGCCCAAGATGACGCCCGCGTTCGTCGCCAGGTGGTACGCAGCATCGGGACTTTTTTCCACCCCGAATCGAAGGAGGCTTTGCTCGCAGTTTTGCAACGCGAAAAGAATCCAGACATCGTCGCCGACGCGTTGCGCCCACTGGGCAAGTATCCGAATGCAGAAGTATCGGGTGAAATTCGTTCCCTGCTACCGACCCACTCGTACGACAATGCGGTCGCTTCCGGCGCGATTGATGCCATACGCACACTCGACGATCCGGCCTATATCCCAATGGTCCAAAAGGCAATTGCCGACGAAGGCCAATATCCCTCTAAAGCTTTTCCTGCCTCTCTCGATGCACTCGCCTACCTCGCCCGCAATCTGGACGAGCGTACCGAGGTCCGCGAATTTATCATCGATTATTTGAACCATCCGAGGGAAAAAGTTCAGGTTGCTGCGATCAAGGCACTTGGCTCGCTACGCGATCCGGCAGCTATCGAGATCGTCCGATCCTTCAATGTCGGCCCCTCCGATGGCCGAAAGAAAAAAGCGGCCATTGAAACTTTAAAACAATTGCGCGATGAAAAAAAGTTGCCTGTAGAATTGGGAGATCTTCGCGGTGAAGTGGAACGATTGCGAGAGCAAAACGAAACATTTCGCAAAGAAGTCAATGATGTCAAAAAACAGCTCGAGGCGGCTAAAACAAATAATAGCGTTGAACCGTCAGAGGATGCCTCGGAAGAGTAAACCTCCCGACGCAAAGGGGCTGCACAATACTGCTGGC
>JABABY010000011.1 GCA_014237955.1 Planctomycetota bacterium | reverse complement strand
CCAACGTGGAGGCCACAACAAGCAGAAGTCGCCGAAGTCATTGAACTTCCTCTTGAGCACCTGATCGAATCAACAAATACCCGGCAAACAACGAGAGAAAAAAACGGGGTCGTTTTCGAATCACCTTTTATCACCTTTGGCCACCATGAAGTCTGGGGAGCAACGAGTATGATACTCGGGGAATTTATCGGGGTCCTCCGCGAGGCAGCGGGGCTTCCCTTAACGATTTCCAGACAGGCAGAGGCCCACTGACTTTTAAAGAATGATCTATGGAAGAAAAAAAACAGATCCGCAGCGTCGTGTTTGATCTCGACGGATTGATGTTCAACACCGAAGACCTTTATCTTCAAGTTGGCGCGGAGGTTCTCCGCAGACGTGGAAAATCCTTCACACCGGAACTTGTCGATGCCATGATGGGCCTCCGTCCCCCACAAGCCATTGGCCTTATGATCGATTGGCATGGTCTCGAGGCAACGGTGGAAGAGATTGAAACAGAATCTTGGAAAATATTCGCGCCTCTCCTCGACAATGACTTAGAGCCGATGTTCGGCCTAATGGAGTTGCTCGAGAGACTTGAAACTGCCAACATCCCCAAAGCGGTGGCGACCAGCAGTGGTCGCCTGTTCGTCGATGAAGTACTCGGCCGATTCGAGCTCCTTGAGAGATTTCAGTTCATCCTAACCGGTGAAGATGTCCAGCACGGAAAACCAAATCCCGAAATCTATTTACTCGCTGCTGACCGCTTTGGGCTTTCTACCGAGGAACTTCTTGTACTCGAGGACAGCCAAACAGGAACAGCTGCCGGCGTAGCTTCAGGGGCCGTTGTGGTTGCCGTTCCCGGAAAACACAGCAGACACCACAATTTTACCGGGGCAGCCTTCATCGCTGAAAATCTCAAAGACCCTAGAATTTATGCGTTGCTAGCATCGCGTCCGGCGTAGTCACGCATCCATGAGTAAGGAAGTCTTCAGTTTTTGCAGCAAACGGACCCGATTTTCACCTTCGGCTGAAAAGATCTTGACGTTCTTCTTGCGGCTTATGTAAAGTTCCGCCGCTCTCGTGAGCTTCGGCACCATCAGAACAATCAGCAAGCAATCGCAACAGCAAGGATGCTACGCGATGAAAAGCCTGGGCATTATCCAAGGATGGATTTTTGAACCCAACGGCGTCCTCTATGACGGGACTGCGTGGCGCCGTTGGCTACTGCAATTACTATCCAAGAGAGGTCTGCATACACATTACGATGCCTTTTTTTGCCATTGGGATCTTGAATTTGCACCTCAAATTCAGAGTGGACAATGGACCTTCCAGCAGGCGACCGAGAAGATGCTCTCTGCAGTCGGGATGACAGCTTCACATATTAGCGAAATCATGCCCGCACTGCGATCCAAACGCAAGTGCCTCGCGAAAGAGCAACGGCCACTTCCGGGAGTTGCACAAATGCTGAAATTTCTTGCGGTTTCAGGATATCAGCTTGCCGTCTTGGACGAAGTTGATTGCGAACAAGGAAAACTTGGCGAGAAACTGTCGCGACTGAACATTGCCTCTCATTTTGATTTCGTGGAAACCGCATGCGACTGCAAGGAATGCGTGTTGTGCAACTGTCGCCTCCAGAAGGCTGTCTCTGCGATGCATCTGGCCCTCGACGAGGTAATTTATGCAGGACACGATCTACAACAACTTGTCACGGCAAACGCACTTGGCATACCGACGGTTTCCGTTGCATGTCCGCAGGCAGAAAAAGTCGCCGACTGGCATGTGGAATGTCTTCCCGACCTGGTCTCCTTGCTATCTGCTTTACCCAAGTCACGACGGGCCGGCTAAAGCCCGCAAGTCTGGAAATATCTTATTGCTAGCACACGAGGAGATGTAAAAACGCCATTGTCATTTCCTCCTCCACTTTGTTATAAGCCTCCCCCCCGGCATCATATATCGCCAGCGAAATAGGCTGGAAAAGTTTTTGGCGACCACGGTCTTTCACGGAAACCCAATCGAACATAGAGGGCAAAGCGATGAAATATGTGGGATCTGTTTTTCTCATACTGGCCACCTTCGTTGCGGGCGGAGGCTGCAGGATGTGCAACGACTGCTACCCTTTCGGTGGACTGATCGGCAAAGAGGGTGCAAGAACCGAAAACGGATTGCCCGAACACCGAGAGGGCTCTGTACTCGATGGCCCGGCAGTCTCCGTAGAGACATTCGATGAAGAAGAAAGATTTATCGATGCCCCTGCTGAGGAGCGTGTGGTCGAGTAGCCTACTCAAAAAGACGGCCTACATTGTCCAGCCGTCAGGCAGCAGACTATCTTTCTCCACAACCACGATACCGTCACGGATGAAGACTGCATCCGAAATGTCACCGTTCTCTGTTCGGTGATTGTTTGTAATCCGGGCACGATTGCCGATATGACAATTTTTATCGATGATCGCTCCTTCGACAATAGCTTCACTGCCAATACCCATTCGGGGGCGTCCCTCCGCTCGGTCGAGTGCGATATCGGATGATGAATCATAATGTTCGGCGCCCATCAGTACCGAATCGCGGATGATTGCGTTTTCACCGATATGACAACGTAACCCGATTGCGCTGTTTTCGATGATCGCACCCTTTTCAATAATGCAGCCATCTGCCAGTACACTATTATGGATTGTTGCCTCATCGATCCGCGAAGGTGGCAGATACCGCGTGTTGGTATAGATGGGAGATTCCGGAAGCATGAAGTTGAAGGGAGGATTGGTCGATGCCAGTTCAAGGCTACAGCGATAAAAAGATCCGATGGTTCCGATATCTTCCCAATAGCCATCAAAAAGGTGGACATGAACGTGTTTCTTCTTGATCGACTCCGGAAACACTTCTTTGCCAAAATCCTGGAAATTGTTGTTTTCCAAAACCTCTACAAGAAAATCGCGATCAAATAAATAAATGCCCATACTGGCAAGAAGATCTCGTCCCTTACTTTCCACGCCATGCGCGTCGATCCACGAG
This sequence comes from Planctomycetota bacterium, assembly GCA_014237955.1. GTDB lineage: Bacteria > Planctomycetota > Planctomycetia > Pirellulales > UBA7805 > UBA7805. The sequence continues at coordinate 18,147 of JABABY010000011.1, read as the reverse complement.
GGTGCCATTCGTACCGAATCAATCTCCTCGGCTGTCTGAGGTTTTTCGACGAAACCTTTGATTCTTCCCGTGTCATCAATATCAATAATACCGAACGCACCCGCCTCTTCCTGACTCACAGGCCGGGTGGCAATCGTCGCCTCGGCGCCGCTCTGCCGATGTGTTTCAAGCATGCGCAAAAAGTTCATGCGATAGAGTTGATCCCCAGAGAGAATCAGCACATGCTTCACATCTCGATGCTTGATGTACCGGATGTTCTGTCTCACAGCATCGGCGGTACCTTGGTACCATTCGGAGTTTTTTTCCGTCTGCTGGGCTGCAAGAATCTCGACAAAACCGTCACTAAAGCGGTCAAAATTATAGGCATTCCGAATATGCCGGTGCAGACTGACCGACAAAAACTGGGTTAACACAAAGATTCTTCGCAAACCGCTGTTAATGCAATTTGAGATTGGAATATCGATGAGTCGATACTTCCCCGCCAGTGGGACGGCCGGTTTGGATCGATATCGCGTAAGAGGATAAAGCCGGGTACCACGACCTCCACCCAGTACCAGTGTGACAATATCATTCATGCGATTTTACTTTCTGCTAAATGTCTTCTCAGATCGACTCCCAAAACGACCTCACCGCGTAACGAAATTAACGAGGCGGCCCGGAACAACAATCACTTTAACCACTTCCTGGTCCGCCAATAGATCCGCGACTTTTTCATCTTCTCGGGCCACCGATTCGATCGTGTCCGCATCGGCGCCAGCCGCTACTCGGATCTTACTTCGCAAACGCCCTTTGACCTGAACTGGTATTTCTAACGTATCCTCCTGAATGAGAGAATCGTCATACAGTGGCCAGGATGCGTAGGCCAATGTTTCTGTGTGGCCGAGCAATCGCCACAATTCCTCACAAATATGGGGAGCCATCGGGGCAAGCAGCAAGACCAACTGCTCCATCGCATCCTTCGGTCGCGAGTCCTGTTTGTGAAAGAAATTTGTAAACTCCATCATTCTTGCAATGGCCGTGTTGAAACTGAGCGAATTGAAATCTTCCGTCACGGCCTTAATTGTCTTATGCAGGATGCGGTTCTGCTCAACAGTCGGCTCAATATCTGCAATCGCACTATGGACACAGAGTTCCTCACTTCGCTCATCAACGATTAATCGCCAAACCCGGTCTAAAAATCCGCGGACTCCTTGAACACCATCCATGTTCCAGGGCTTGGTCGCGGTGAGTGGTCCCATGAACATCTCATAGAGGCGGAGGGCATCGGCACCGTATTCTTTGACCACCATGTCGGGGTTGACGACGTTTCCACGACTCTTGGACATCTTGTGGGCACGGCTCTCGAGTCGGACCTCGGGGTTTTCCGAAAGCACAAAAGACTCACCCTGCTTCTCGCACGATTCGATCGGCACACTCACAGGCTGCAGAACCTCGCGACTCGTTCTTTCCAGCCACCGGCCGTTTTCATCCCGCCGTACATCCGTTGCGCTAATCCAGTCGCCGTTCTCGCGCTGGTACCCGGTAAATTCAACCTGGCCGAGAATCATCCCCTGGTTCACTAATTTTTGATAGGGCTCGTCGGTACTCACAAAGCCACGATCGAACAGCACCTTGTGCCAAAATCGAGAATAGAGGAGATGCAGTACCGCATGTTCAGCACCTCCGATATAGAGATCGACCGGCATCCAGGCACGTTCTATTTCCGGATCGACGAGCCGCTCAGCATTTCGGGGATCGAGAAAACGGAGGTAGTACCAACAGCTACCGGCCCATTGGGGCATCGTGTTGGTTTCGCGCTTGTAGCGGACACCGTCAATGACCGGATACAACCAATGCTCGGGAGCTTTCTCGAGTGGCGGGTCGACACGACCATGCCGTTGATAATCTTCAATTTTTGGCAAATCGACCGGGAGAGATGCTTCGTCTACCGACCGAACGAATCCCGTCGGCTCTCCATGTTCATCCAATTCATGCAGGATCGGAAAAGGTTCGCCCCAAAACCGCTGCCGACTGAAAAGCCAGTCCCGTAGCTTAAAATTCGTTGCCGCTCGCCCCAGACCCTGCTCAGAGAGATCTGCTGTAATGTTCTGCTTAAACTCTTTTGTCGTGAGCCCATTGTATTGGCCCGAACCGACCACAATGCCCTCGCCTGCAAACACAGCCTTGCCAGCAAGCACATCCTCACGAGCGGGCAGCGAAGACGCTTGCGGGCCTTCATCCTCGGTCCCGGGATCGACCACCGGAACGATGGGAATATCAAACGCGCTGGCAAATTCAAAGTCTCGTTCATCGTGGGCCGGCACCGCCATGATCGCACCGGTGCCGTAACTGATCAGCACATAGTCCGCAATCCAGATCGGCACGCGCTCACCGCTAACTGGATTTTTTGCATAGGAACCCGAAAAGACACCCGTTTTTTCTTTTGCCAATTCCGTTCGATCTAAATCACTTTTTCGCTGTGCAGCATCGCAATACTCCAGAACCACGGCTCGCGTCTCATCCGTGGTGAGTTGCGCAACAGCAGGATGCTCAGGAGCGATGACCATGTAGGTGGCTCCGTAGAGCGTATCGGGCCGTGTTGTATAAACGCGCAACACGCACTCTTCCGGCTTACGGGGAAAACCTCCTGCGGCCCGTTCGGCTTGCCAGAGTTCGGAGTCGGTATCGCTACCAATGAAAAAATCGACTTCGGCTCCCGTACTGCGGCCAATCCAGTTGCGCTGTAACGTTTTGATACTTTCCGGCCAGTCGAGTTTATCCAACCCCTCTTCAAGGCGTTCCGCATAGGCGGTAATACGCAACATCCACTGTCGCAGTGGCATCCTTGTAACCGGATGTCCACCAACTTCACTGACACCGTCGGTCACTTCCTCGTTCGCAAGTACCGTTCCCAGCACCGGGCACCAATTGACCGGTGCATAGGTCTGATACGCCAAACGGTGCTCATCCCGGTATTGTCGCAGGGCATCTTCGCCTTCCGCAGAAACACTTTCCGGGATCGGCAACTCGTCAATCGGCCTACCTCTCTGCTCGGACGCATCGAACCAGGTATCGTAAAGCTGCAGAAAAATCCATTGTGTCCAACGAAAATAACCGACATCGGTGGTCGCTAATTCCCGATCCCAGTCGTAACTGAAGCCGAGCATTTTTAACTGGCGGCGAAAGTTTTCAATATTCTTTTCGGTCTGGATGCGTGGTGGGGTGTTGGTTTTGATCGCATGCTCTTCGGCCGGCAAGCCGAACGAATCGAACCCCATGGGATGCATTACCGCCGCGCCGCGCATGCGGGCAAAGCGACTGACGATATCGGTTGCGGTATAACCCTCCGGATGCCCGACGTGTAATCCATCGCCACTCGGATAAGGAAACATATCGAGCGCATAGACCTTCTGCCCCTCTGGCACTCGCGGGGTGGCAAACGTTCGGTTTTCCTCCCAGTACCGTTGCCACTCCGGTTCGATCTGGGCGGGATTGTAGCGGGGCATGGGGTTACCAAAGACAGGGTGCGCAAGCGTCAAATGTACACTACGATTCTAGTGATTGCACCGCTGGCAGCGTAGGGTGGCTGGTCTGTTTTTTGGCCCACACCGCCAAAGGAGCGGGGAAACCGTGTCGCGTGGGAACACAAGACTCCAGGCCGATGTTCTTGTCTAGGAGATGGGGAGAATGAGGTTGTTCTCATAAACCGATTTCGCTAAAAGCAGCGGCTTGATACGATTTCGCGCCAATGTATCCAAGCTCTTAACGCATTGACGGAGGTTCGCTATGCGGGCTGGTTGGTTTTTATTGATGTCCCTGATTGTCTTCGGCCCTACGGTCGCACTTGGCGGGGATGATTATCCCTACACGGCCAAGGTCCTACGCGACCAGACTCCCGTCCGCAGCGGCCCGACTGAAAAACACTACCCGACCGACCTTTTGACGCGTGGCAAAGAGGTAGAAATTTATCGCCATGAAATAGGCGACTGGTATGCGATCCGACCCCCTGAAGGAAGTTTTTCATGGGTCAGTGCTGCCAAGTTAAAACTGTACGACGACAATCTGGCCGAGGTAATGGTCTCTGGAGCGGTTGCCTATGTCGGCAGCCGACTGACCGACGCACGCACGGTGCAACAGGTCCATCTGGAGAAGGGGGAGACCCTCGAGATTGTTGGCGAAAAAGAGTTCATCCGGCAAGAAGACGCCGTGGCTGAGAGATGGTACAAGATCCTACCGCCGAGTGGAGAATTTCGCTGGATCTCAGGAGAACACATCGAGCAGAGTGGTGCCCTCGCCGAACGCCACAATGCGTTCGTTGATGATCCAGAGGCCTACGTACAACTCCAGCATCAGACCGGTATTGTCTCGGGTTCCCCAGAAATTCTAGAGCCGGTAGAGAAACCGATCCGGATGGACCTCGAACTTTCAATGATCATCGCCGGCCCCCTAGCAACCTGGGATTTTGACGAACTTAAAATGCGTGCCGAGACCCAACTGCAAAATGCTCAAACGGCCCTCGAGCGGGGTCGAGCCCGATTGGTCTTAACCGAGATCGCTAGGTTTGAGGCCCTTAAAGATAAGACCCTGGCCAGTGGCGAGAGCATGCCGGAGAAAACCTCCCGGCAGGTCACTCTTGCCACACCTCCAGAAAATCCGCTTAAAAAGATTCCCTCCTTCCAGGGTGTGGGACGACTGACTCCGGTAGTGTCGAAGAAACAGGGCGCACCGAAGTTCGCACTCACTGATGTTAAAGGCAAGGTGATCATGTTTGTGTCGCCCGCCACTGGCGTTGATCTGCGACCCCATCTCGGCAAAGTCGTTGGAGTTTCTGGTGCTCGCGGTTATATGCCGCGACTCAAGAAGACCCATCTCTCCGTCAGCCAGGTCGAAAGGCTTGAGGCGACCGCCCTCGTTGCCGACCGGCCTGGGCGACCTCGGCGGTAGTTCGCCCCACAAAGTTGGTTCTTCGCGAACCGGCCTTTCTCTCTGCAGAGCAAACGAGCGGACCAATTCCCCGCCTCTCATGCAGCGTTGATGGCATCGGCATTGCTAATACTGCCAGCAATGCCATTCTCTCTGCCAAGACGTGTCCTACGAAGCAATTCACAAGTATTTCTAGCCCGGTTTTATCCGACCGCTGTAGAAACGCTCGCTTTTGAAACCCTCACAGGCCGGTTTCCAAAATTAACTGACCCGAACACCTTACCTGAACCGAATAATTGATACAGCGTACGTTCCAATGGATACCGATTCGGGGTTGGTGATGAAGCGAAGCTGTGTAGACAAAACCGCGCATAGAATCCTGTCGGTGCGCCAAAGCACATTGTGTTGGCTCCTTTTAGTCGCGGTGCTTTCGGCGACCGCAAAAAGCGCAATCTCAGCCCCTCCCCTGTTCTTTGGTGGCAAACAAAAACCGCAAGCCGAAGGCCTCAACCGGATTCCTATGGATCGACTCGATGCCGATGCACGGGAAAAAGTATTGTCGGTCATCAATCAAACGAGCGTTTACCGGCAGATGAAACCGCAGATGATTGACTGCGATCCCCGCTACTATATGTTTTTAATTCGTCATCCTGAAGTGATCGTTGGGATTTGGCAACTGATGGACGCCACCGAAATGACGATCACCCGCGACGGACCGGGCCGATTTACGGCGACCGATGGTGCAGGCACCATAGGCAATCTAGAGTTTCTCTACGGCGATCAGGATGTTCACGTTCTTTATGGCAAGGGTTCGTATACGGGAAACCTTACCAAACGACCTATCCGAGCCGACTGCCTGCTCGTACTGCATACTGAATTTGTCCCACACAAGAATGGACGGCAGTATGTCCGCAGTAAAATGGATCTTTATGTTGACGTAAAAAATGTAGGTGTCGATCTGATCGCTCGAACATTTCAAAATCTGATCGGGAACACTACCGAACAGAACTTTATGGAAACGGCCAGCTTTGTCACCAAGCTTTCCCGGACCACCGAAGAAAATGGCCCCGGAGTCCAACACTTGGCAAGCCGACTCGTTGAGGTCGATGATGATGTCCGCAATGAATTCGCCCTACATGCCGGCACGGTGTACCGAAGGGCACTCTTGCGCCACCATACCGCAAAAGCGGCCAACAGCGCAATCGCCAAAGAGGCCCCTTCCATCTCGAAGGATACGAGGTAGACGCACCCACCCGCAACTTCTCGCTGTGCGCGTGATTCTTCTTCTACGCAAAAACAATCCCGATGTTTATTTTATCGGGCATTTGCGGAGCGCCAGTTCCTTGACGGCCTTCAAGTCGAGTTTGCCTGTACCCAAAACCGGAATCGACTCGACCTCAACAAAACTTTCGGTGGTAGGTACCCAGAGTGCCGGCAGACCCGACTCTTGTAGGCCGCGACAGATCTCTTCCGGACTCTTGGCGAGGCGCACGTAAAGCACGACAATCCGCTCCCCCTTTTTCGTATCGGGAACCGCCGTCACAACAACCTCATTTTCATGCTCTTCATCAACGTCACCGAAGAGCAATTCCATAATCGCATCTTCAATCCGCAGATGCGGGACCATTTCGCCACCAATCTTCGAAAAACGGCTCTCCCGTCCAGTGATTTGAATAAAACCATCCGCATCGATCTTGGCAATATCGCCCGTCACATACCAACCGTCTCGAATCACCTCTGCCGTTTTCTCAGCGTCATTCAGATACCCCTTCATCACGTTGGGGCCACGAAATAGCAACATTCCCTCGCTACCGGGCGGGAGATCCTCACCAGTATCCAGGTGAACGACCTTGGCATCGACATCTGGGATCGATCGCCCAATCGTGCCCTCGCGGACCCCTTCGCCTGGATTATTCCGGGCCCGACTCGGCGGAATATTGAGTGCCGACAACGGAGAGAGTTCGGTCGTGCCATACCCCTCAATGGGCCGGATCCCAAATTTCTTTTCAAAAGCATCGGCCAACTCGCCCGGAAGCCGTTCCGCACCGGTCACGAGCACATCGACTGCTGAAAACTGTTCGACTTCGCAGCGCCGCAAGAATCCACGCAGAACGGTCGGCGTCGCCAAGATGATGGTCGCCTTATGACGCCCACAGAGTTTGCCGATTTCACGAGCTTCGAGCGGCGAGAAGTGGTAGATGCCCTTTGGTGGCAGCGTCAGCACTGTCCAGAGCGTGGCCGTAAAACCAAAGACATGGAAGAACGGAAGGATGCCGAGCAAGACATCCTCCTTGTGCAAGTGGACCACGCTATCGATTGCCGTCACATTCGAACCGATGTTTCCGAGCGTGAGCATCACCCCCTTCGGTTCTCCTGTGGAACCGGAGGTAAAAATGACCGTAAACACATCCTCGTCCTTCAAATCATGAACACCGAAGTGTCGGGCCAGAAGGCCGATCGGCATTGCAACGGCCTGCAGCGCGGCGATCATTTTGTCGGCGAGCGTGACCTTGTCTTTAAAATCCTCGAGGCAGATCAGTTCGGCATCGATGTTGAGATCCAATTTTTCCAATAGTCTGCGACTGGTCAGCACATGGCGGATGCCAGTCTCGGCGATACAGTGATTGATCACATCCGAGGAGAGCGTGTAATTCAGATTCACCGGCACCCGCCGACAAAGCGGCGCCACCGCATTGGCTACGGCGCCACCCACCGACGGCGGCAAAAGCAATCCTACATACCGCTCATCGTCGGCCAACACTTCTCGAAGAAGCAAACGTCTCAGGATGAGTGTTCTGATCAGTAGATCGCGGCCTGAGAGTTCGGCTCCCAAGTCCGCAATTTTTGATCGTCCGCCGCAGCGGCGGCACATCTTTAAAAAGGCAACGGGCAGATTCATGGCCTGTCTAGGTTCCTCAACTACAATTGTCTCTTGAGCCGTTTTCTCGCCCAGCGAGGCAACCGCTGCCCGCACCTGTTCGGCACTTGTGACGGCGGTTATAGGCGGCCCAAAGTCGATCGAAACGGGATAACGCCATCTGCGGACTCCCTGGGACAATCTCTCCTGACGGTATGCTTCACGATTACGATAACTAAAGATACTCCCCCACAGCCCGCCAAGGTAGACCGGAATTACGGCCGTTTCGGTACCGCCGACCACCGAGAGCAGACCAGATCTGAAGGGCTGCAATGCACCACTGCGGGTCTTCTGACCCTCCGGAAACATACATACCAGTTCACCTGCCTCCACGGCCTGGCGGACCGCTTGCAGCGCACCGCGGATGGCCTTGGGGCCGTCATCGATCCAGATCACATGCATCATCCGGGCCAGCAGGCGAAGAGGCCAGCCGGCAGCGTAGTTTCGATGCACCACCAGTCGCACCGGGCGCGAGGACGCAACGAGCAAAAAGACACCATCCATTCCCGTGACGTGATTTGCAGCCAGCAGGGCACCGCCGCTCTCCGGAAGGTGTTCACGGCCATGAATGGTCACGCGATAAACCGTGTGACTTGCCAGCCAGACACAAAAGCGCACCGTGGCCTGTGGCAACAGCCAAATCACATAAAAGAACACCGGCACCGTCAAGAGTCCGGAGAACAGAAAAATCGTACGGGCTGAATAGATTGGTTTGAGGTATGCGAAGACTGCAGCGGTACCCAACATGCCGCAAAACGTGATGAAGTTGCTGGCCGCTAGAATTTTGCCGCGGGTTTTTTGTGGACTCCGGTGTTGCATATACGCAGTCAAGGGCACATCGAACAACCCGGCCCCGAGGCCCAATGTGAACAGCCAGAGGCAGGCCCAGACGTGCATCGCCGTCCAGTGATCGTCACTCGTCACTAGTTCGCCTCGAACGGTGAAGAGCATTAAGGCGCTGATGGCGATGATGCCCGCTCCAAGAGGCAGGATTCCTAGCTCCACCTTTCCACCAGACCAGATCCCCGCCAATACGCTTCCCAGTCCCACACCGAAAACCATCGCGACCAACAGCGGAACGATCTGCGTCTGGTCCATGCCCCCTTCAAATCCGAACTGGTCAATGTTCATTTGGACGAGGGAGCCGAGGGTCCAGAATAGAGCGATCCCCATCGCAACGCGGAACATGGCTCGATTGGTGATTAGGCTACGCAAGTCGCGCCAGGTTTGTCTCGCTGCCCGCCAGGGAAATTTAATCTGTGGGCTGGCGGCGATCAAACGACCGATCCGCAGACTGCTAAGCCAGCCTAGGACCGCCACACCAATCAACGCCGTGGCAGAAACCCAGAGGTGGTCGAGTCCGCGGTAACCGGTAAACTCCGAGAGATACATCCCCGCGGCAAACCCGACGACGGTCGAAACCACCGTCGTCAAACCCAGCATTCCGTTGGCCGCAGATATCTTTTCCGGTGCCACGATCTCCGGAATGCTGCCCAGTTTTGCAGGACTGAAGAGCGCGCTCTGGCTCCCCATCACAAAGACAACTGCAAAGAGCGCATAGACATTTTCTAACTGATTGCAGAGCAACACGGCCGCAATCCCCAGGGCCATGATGAAGATTTCGGCAATCTTACAGCCCACGATCACCTGCCGCTTGCTGTAGCGGTCGGACAGATAGCCCGCCGGGACCGCCAGAAAGATATAAGGCGTGACAAAACAGGCCAGTCCTGCTGACAGGACCACAGGCGCATCTTCCGGCGGCACATAGTCTTTGCAAATGCCGATCACCAGCCAGCGAAACATGTTGTCATTCAGTGCGCCGAGCAGTTGGGTGACGAGGAGGGCCAAAAAACTGACAGACCAGATATTCCCTCGCGGAGCACTTGCAGCGGGCGATTGGCGGAGTGCGTGTTGGGGCATATCGTCAGTCCACCCTTGGGGGGCCAAGTGTTTCATCCCAGTCGGCTGCCGACCCGCTACTCGTTCGGCCTGCGGCAAGGGCAAGATTCTCGCTAGCCAGGCCGACCGACTTGGCAAGAACCGTTGCCTCACCCGTTCCACAAAGTGACTTGGACGCCGGGGACCGCGCATCGTTGTGCGATACATTGGTGGCCTTGCCCACGGAGGGCTGTACCAATGCCCCCTCGACCGCTTCGAGCACATCGTGCATCTCGGTGTGCTGATCTACCGCCTCTTCACTAAGGTACAGTACTGACACCGGATAAAGATTCTCCTCGAGGGTGGACCGATAGATTCCCAACAGCCGTTGGCTGGGGATTCGTTTTCTCCATAATATCCGTCTCTGCGGGTTCAGCCCAGATACCTGCATCACCCCAATTGCCCGGAGACTCGAACCAAGCATGCGGGCGGATTGCATCGCGGGGCAGCGTATGGCACGATGGGCACGACCGCTTTGTTTACGACCCACTTTACCGGAGATTGGCACGTGGCCCGCACAACGAAGAAAGAAATCGCCGCCTGGTGCGGATTTGACTTGAGTACCACCGGTTTGGCACTGGGCGTCCGAAGTCGCTCCGGTACCGAGGCCTACGTGCATATGAAAATCCGGGGTGCCACGCGGTGGCATGGGCAGCCCGCTTTCAAGCTGGAACTGGTCCCAAAAATGATTCTCTCACTTCTGAGATCTCTAGAACAAAATGGCTGGCAATTTCACAAAACAGCTCTTTCCTTTGCCGTGCGGCAGCACGACATGGTGTTGCTCGACCAGCGGGGCCAATTGCTGATGCCGGCCCTGAGCTGGCAATGCAATGCCGCCACCGATCAGGTAGAGCAGTTGCGTGCCGCTGGCGTGGAACGGAAGGTAGGCCGCATCGAACCTCGGTTTATTCTTCCAAAACTCGCATGGGCGCTCAGCGAGGAACCGGCCATGCGGCGCAAGCTCGCGCAGGTCATGACCACCGGGGACTGGATCGCCGAGCGGCTCACCGGTAAAGATCGCCTGAGCAGCTCCGATGCGATCAGCAACGGTCTGCTCGACCAGCAGACCAAAAAACTGGCCGAGAGTTCGATCCGCAAGGGCAAACTCAATCCAAAATGGTTTCCCCGGGTTGTACAGAGTGGCCGCAACGTGGGCCGGGTCTCCGCCCGCTGCAGCGATCATGTCGAGGCAGGCTGGGCGGAAGTCCGAAATATCCTCGCCGGTTCCCAGGTGATCGCCTCACTGGGAGACAACCACGCAACGGGGGTCGGGTGCGGCCTTGCGGAGAAGGATTATGAGACGATTGTGATCTCAGCCGGCACGAGCGGTACGATCAATCGGGTCTGTCCGCCTAAGGTGGAGCTGGCGGGCGAAGCGGCATGCTTTGAATTTTACAAGGACCGGATGCTGCTGTTGATGCTTGCCGACTGCTGCAGTTGGTACGATGGATTCATCGGCACCGATGCGGTCCGCTACAGCGACCAGTTGGAGAAGCTCGACGCATTCGCAAACAAAGCGGATTTGTCCAACATCCGCCGCGTGTTACCCGGGGAGGGGACTGGATTTTGCCCGCCTAACTGGAAGTCGCTCACGATGGGTGAGAAGGCAGCCAGCGTCCAGGCCTCGATCATGTTGGAACTCTTGCGGCTCACAAAAACAATGCTAACTGAAGCGCCGGACGCCGGGGCGGTAAAACGATTTGTCCTGACCGGTGGTTTGAGTCAGTCCCGTTTTTTCCAACAGGTATTCAGCGCTGGCGTGGAATTTCTTGCACCCGGCGCCACCGCTGAAATCAGCGCCCGCAAGGGTCCGCTGAGATTCCAGACCGCAGCGTACGGTGGGCTGCTCAATGCCATGCGGGCGAAAGAAACTGCAACAACAGCTCGCCTCTGCCCCACGCGGAGTGCCGCGGACCCTTCGGCCCGAAGCGAAGCTTTTTTTACGTATTTCTTCCGCGCTAGTGGACTCTAGTAACAACGCGTTGCATCATCACCATCTATCGTGGTTACTCGACAAATGGTGCTATCGATTGCTACAATGGCCAGCCCCACGCGAGCGATGTGATCCAAGGTGCATCGCTCCCCAACTCTTTCTTAGCATTTCTTCCAATTACATCATGAAACCTACTATTTTCAGATCTGCCTTTACCCTTGTTGAACTTTTGGTCGTGATTGCCATCATTGGTATTTTGGTAGCCCTGCTACTCCCCGCACTCGGCACCGTCCGCGAGTCGGCCCGACGCAGCACCTGCACGGCCAACCAAAAACAGTTGGCCCTGGCAGTCAAATCGTTTGAAGAACAGCGCCGCCGGATGCCCGCCGCCTGCCACTACCGTGCGAGCGATGCCAGCGAGGTCTACCTCAACACCACGACCTATACCGAGATTGCCCCGGGCAGTGGTATGGGTGCTATTAAAACGGAGGCGGAGTCTCGAGCGGGTACCGCGCCTTTTAGCTTTATTGTTCCACTACTGCCCTATCTGGAAAGTGGGCACATCTATGAGAAGATCGATTTTGGCATGGTTCCGTATTGCAAGATGGAGAAGACCGATCCGGTCACCAACGAACAATACTGTAATGCAAGCCTTTGGACTGAGAAGGTTATGCCGTTGCTCTGTCCGAGTTATAGCGGAAATCTTGCGAGCGACGCATCGCAATACACCGGCATGGCTGCCAATCCTGCAATTACAAATTACAAAGGCGTTGGCGCCACGGACAAAGCCACTCTCGAAAGCGATGCTTTATGCAAAGCGACAACCATCGACGCAAACCAGAATGGCGGTGGCATGCTACATCCGCATGCTCCGGCACGGTTTCCCAAGGCAACCTCACTGACAATATTACTTGCCGAAACCAGAGAGCCGAAACTCTCGGCCTGGGCCGATGGCAGCACCAGCAGTCTCTACGCGATGAGCGACACCGATCCAGCCAACGCCAAAGTCACGATCAACAACGAGCATCTTTCCAACCCCACGACCAAATTTGATGAAGACTGGACCGCAGATGGAATGGAGCATGGGATGAGTAGCGAGCATCCTGGCCTGATCGTGGTTTCGATGGCCGACGGCAGTGCCCGCGTGGTGACCAACGATGTCGCCCCCGCGGTACTCAAGGGCATGATTACGCGGGATTCGCAGGACAACAGCCCGATCAGCGAATACTTTGCAAGCGGCGGCTAATTTTCTGTTAGAGATCCGAAAATGGATTCTCGCCGTCATCGCCAAACAGGTCCTGCCAGTCGCCTTCTAGGGCGGAGAAGATGTCGTCCAGTTCATCGCCGCTTCTCATGGCCAGATCGGTCGTGACCAGCGTGCTGCTGGGAGCCGTGCTATCGGCAGCATTCAGTCTGACCAGATCGCTCGATTGCAATGTGTCATCAAGGACACCACCTGTTCCCAGAGACATCCTTGGAGAGTCTAGCTGCACATTGGCCCTAGAAAGCCAACCGCCCTGCTCTGAAAGTTGTCGTAGACTTCTATGAGCAGAACCCTCCGCAACATTATTGAGATCCACATTGAGATATTTATGAACGGTACCCTCATCGGTATCGACGGTGAGAATGATCTGGTAACTGGTCGGATCGGTCTCATAGTCAAAAGTCTGCGTGGTGCTGATCACGCCCGATTCGAGATCGAGTGCAAAGCGACCACCCGCATCATCGCTCAAGCGGAGATTCGTGTAGCTATGGCCCGGCAGGGCATTGACGACGACATTCGTGACCGCAGTTCCGACCGGCATCGCCTCGTCGACCGATGGGGTGTCGGCCCCAAAGATGCGGAAATTGTCGATGAGCGGGCCAAGGCCGTCATTGCTCGCGGCCGTCTCGGTAATCCGGATCGCGTCGGTGCCGCCGGTGCCGGTTACCAGCCCGCCTCGCGTCTGCCAGCTCTCGCCTGCTAGCTCTGAGGTGCTTATGGTATCGAAGACGACACCGCCAAAGAGCATCTCCATGTCATCGGAAGCACCGGCCCCGGTGCGGGAGAGGACATCGAGAAGCACCAAGTAGGAAGAACCGCTGCCAGTGGCGATCCCCTGTTCGATCCAGTCGAGCGATCCGCTGTCGGTATAATCGAGTTCCAGGATATGACCGCGATTGTCGGGTCCTGCCCGATCGCCGACGATGCGATTCACAAAGCCATCGCCCCAGACCTCAATCAAATTGGAATTTGTCCAGCCAGTAATGGAGCCAACAGTCGTCAAAAGTGTGTCTTCCAGTCCCGATTCGAAGGAGCCGTTGCTCACAAGGCTGGCAGTATCGTCGTAGGCGAAGATCGTGACATTCCCGCTACCTGGGAGCGTGATGGCAAGCGTCAAGCCGACTGTGACCGGTGTGCTTCCGGAGAGGCTGCTGTCTTCCACATTCACGGTGACCGCGTAGCTCGATTGAACATCGCTATCGAGCAAAGTACCTGCCCTGAGGCGAAGTTCTCCCCCGACCACCTCAAAGCTCACCGCATCGCTGCCCGTGAGCGTAATATCGTTCGTCCCGAGCACATCGTCGGTGATGACGATATCGGCGACCTTCACCGCACCGGTCGTATCGGTGTCATCCGTCAATGCGCCAACCGCGTTGGTCAGCGAAACGGCCAAGGGCGCTTCGTTCACATCGGTAAGGGCGAGCGAGTAGCCCGCCGTGACCGGTGTACTTCCGGAGAGAGAGTTGTCCTGGGCATTGACCGTCACGCTGTAGCTCGATTGCGTCTCGTAGTCTAAGACCGTTCCAGCAACGAGGAACAATTCGGTCCCAATCACCTCGAAGCTCGCCGCATCGGCGCCCGTGAGGCTCAGCGTGTTGGTGCCTGCAGTGTCGTCGGTCACCTGGATATCGGCCACTTTGATGTGGCTACTAGTATCGACATCTTCAGAAAACAGGGGAACCACATTGGCCAAGGTGATATCCGTGGGCGTTAGATTGACATCTGCAATGGCAAGAACAAAGTCCTCCGTGAGCGTTGTGCTCCCTGAGACCGTGCTGTCAGCCAAATTCACAGTAACGGCAAACGTGTTCTGCAAATCGTAATTGAGTATCGTACCTCCCCTGAGGCGAAGTTCTCCACCCACGACCTCAAAGCTGGCCGCATCGGTACCCGAAAGGCTGATTGTGTTGCTGCCAATCGCATCGTCGGTCACCTCAATATCCGCCACTTTAAGCGCGGCGGTGGTATCTGTATCCTCCGATATGGAAGATGTCCTGTTGGCCAGGGCCAAACCGGCGGGCGCGTCGTTGATCGGATTCACCGTAATGGTGACTGTCTCGGTTTGTGTGCTACCGCGCCCACCGTCGATACTGCGAATTGCCACATCAACCGATGCCGCTCCGCTATAGTCGGCCGTGGGCGTGTACTTGAGGCCTTCGAGTGCAATATTCACATCTGCGACAGATCCGGAGAACGTGATCGTTTCCGACCCATTGCTGCCACTGAAGATCGTCAGGCCACTTAGCTGCGGGAACGTGAGTGTTCCATCGTTGGCAGAAACAGTCGCGATCACACCGCTGCCAGCCTCCTCATCGAGGACATAGATCGTATTGCTTCTGCTCGCGGCGAAGAGGAGGTGGTCATCTTCTTCTACCAACTGTCCACCCGGTACGATACTCCGTGGCGGCTCGATGACGTTGGTGAGGCTGACTGCAGCTTGACCTGTTGTTGGGGTGTCGGGGTAGGCATCATACATCGCCTCAACGAACAGATTGAAGACGGGAACTGTTTCATAATTAAATTCATCCGCATCGTTAACGATCAGATAACTCACGGAGTTACGATCGCTCTTTACGATACGGAAGGCCGCGTTGCTGTCGGCATCGGAGTCCGGATTATTCCCGATGATTGTGTAGGTAGCATCGATATCACTAAACCAACCGACGACCCCACCCTCTGCGGGGTTCTCAGCAATAGTAAAGGCTTCGTAGTCAAATATAGGCGTTTCACGGACGTCGAGCAGTTCGACGAAGATCGTGGCCCCTTCAGGCACTGAGCCATCGCTCGCCTGATAGGGGTTAAAGATGCGATGGTAGGTTCCGGAATCTTCATAATCTAAATCATCCGGATCGTTGACGAAGATATAGGTGAGGGCATTGCGATCGCTCTTGTAAAGGGAAAAGGCCGCATTGCCATCGCCGTCACGATCGACGAGTGTGCTGAAACTGTAGGTCGCGTTGCTGGCGGGAAGAAATCCGACAAAGGTACCCTCTGCACTGTTTTCGTAAACGGAAAAGAGGAAATCGTCATCGTCTACATCCGTAATATTGACCGTGATCTGGGCCGAATCGGTGAGGGTCCCTTCGTGCGATGTCGTACTGGCTTCGATGGAGAGAACCATCGTGTTGAATAATTCATAATTGAAATCGTAGACGTCATGGACAATGAGCTGATTGCCCACAATTTCATAGGCAACGTTGCCATCGGCATTAATATCGTGGGTTACCGTGGTCAGGGTATAGGTGATGGGATAGCCTGCGGGCGAGTCCCCCCCAAAGGTTCCGATGATTGACCCATTGGGGCTATTCTCCGCAATATTAAAGACCTGATTGTCAAAAGTGAGGGTCTCATCGATATCACTGAGGTAGATCGTGATGTAGCCCGTCGAGGAGTAGGGATTGCCAAAAATATCAACCTCTCCATCGGTAGCAGTCAATTCCAGAACGATCATCGGACTGGTTTCGTAGTCGATGTCCTGTTGGTCGTTAACCACCACCCGATGGTCTTCGATCCGGAAGGCGAGATTGCCGTCGCCATCGATATCGAGGTTGCCATCGGTAATGGAGATCGATAAAGGATGGTCCTCAGGATCGTGGGCGACGAACTTTCCATACGTGCCGACCGGGCTATGTTCGTCCCAATTAAAAGTGTGGTCCGAAATGCCGATGTGCTGGATGGGATAGCCCAGGTCTTCGAGGATCGCCAAATCGAGGCTGGAGATACTCAGGGCTGGTGGACCCGAACCACCAAATGCATACATAAGATCCGACAATTCGCCCTCGGTGCTCAGATCATACCCTGGTTCAAACGACTCTGGATTGCCGAGGTGGTAAATTCCGCTACTGTTTGTAGGGAATGGCGAATAGAGAGGGACCGGGCCACCATATTCGTTCTGTGCGTTGATCCCGGCAAAGTACCAATACTCGTTTCCAAATTCCGGCACATCGAGCCAACGGTCGAAGGCGCCCACATTTGGATAACGGCCAAGATTGAGCGCATAAATATCGCCCTGATCTGTAAATTGTCCCGCGACAGTGTCAAATGGAAGCCAACTACCATTGAATCCCAGTGCGTGCCCCCATTCGTGCAAGAGGGTCGACATGAGGTCGTATTCCTCGTTCGCTTCATTTGGCAATCCAGGAATCAACCCGGTCGGAAACCACGGATCGGGTTCAAAAAACCATTTATTACTAGGAGCGTTGAGTCCGTCTCGAAGTGGATTGATGTTTATCTCAACATCGTGGTTGCCGCCGAAGCCCGGATCATTGGGGTCCGCTCCGGTGATAATTTCAAAAGCAGCTCCTTCGTGATCGCGCGAGCCGTTCCAGTGCAAAAGTGGTGCGGTCGTCACGCTCATGGCAGAGACAAGTGTGCCGGGAGCATCCTCTGCTTCAATCAATACTTCAATGGTTGAGTCCGGGCCGCCGAAAAGGTCGAAGTGGCCTGTCCAGTGATAACCTGCCGCTTTAACGTGGTCTGCAATGATCTCTTTTTCAGTGAGGGTGAATATACCCGCAGGATCGCTCCACTGCACCTCGATCGTAACCGTACCGCTATCGTTCTCTGCAGTGTTGAGAACATCGACCGTGACCTGGGCCGTGTTACTCTGGCCGCTCCCACCCACGTCTGTCGCACCGACCGTTATGGTCAGCTGTGGATCGGTTTCAAAATCGAGGTCGCCCGGATCGAAGACCTTGAGTTCGTCGCCACTGAGGTAGAAGGCATTATTACCATCACCATCAGGGTCCGTATTGGAAATGATGCTGTAGGTGATCAGGTCACCGTCGAGGTCCGTAGCCTCGAGGGTGCCGACGGATGTCCCACCAGGGCTATTTTCGGTGATACTCAACGACTGGTTGTCAAAGACCGGGGGATGCTGGTCCACCATCGTGACAACCACATCAAAGGTCTCGCTGACGCTCTGGTTGTCTGCGGTGGTCGCTAGGTTGCCATCCGGGCCGGCATCCTCCACCGTGACCGTAATGGTAGCCGTTCCGTCCTGAAGCAGTACGGGGCTGAAGACCAGACTGCCACCAGTGTTTGGAGAGGTGTAGTTGACCTGTGGGTTGGGGATCAGGCCCGGGTTACTACTCGTGGCGGTAACCTGCAACGTTTGCGATTCTCCGCCCCCCGCCGTGATCCCCGAGAGGCTCACCGCGTGCTCTCCGCTGCTGTCGCCAATTTCCATGTCGT
>JABABY010000119.1 GCA_014237955.1 Planctomycetota bacterium | reverse complement strand
CGGATGCGGCAGCAAGATCTCGACCCGCAGGAATATTGGTGGTATCTCGATCTTCGGCGCTTTGGCACCGTGCCGCATGCCGGCTTTGGCCTGGGCCTTGAGCGGGTCGTGCAGTTCACGACCGGGATGACAAACATCCGCGATGTGATTCCCTTTCCCCGCACGCCCGGCAGTGCAGATTTTTGAGCGAGCGTTCCCCCAATCGCCACCTGCACGCGAGCCGGTGTGGATCGTTCAATTTTCCGGAGCGGCCGTCTTGGCGGCCGCCGGCTTAATCTGCACGCTCCAGGCCGTTGCCCGAGCTAGTGGATTATCTTTGCCCGAAAGAACCAGACTTGGGTCATCGAGATGCAACTCTACAGCAACCGGTGCGGGAGTTTGCCATACGATCACTGCGTCAAACGGGTCGGCAGGAATCAGATAAAAGAGACGCTTTGGCGCCTCCGCATAGATCCCTTTATAAATGGATCTTTCGGTCCCTGAGGGAGTGGGGACATTCAGTTCAATCCAATCAAGAGAAAAAGCGTCTGCCAAACGCTGTTTTAGAGACTCCTTTTTCTTCCCTTTTTTGATTTCCTTTGGCACTGCAAAAATGATGCACTGGAGTGTCCCGGGGGACGGTTGTCCCTTCCCTGCAGCTGGGGCGATACGCGCTTCGTAGGTCCTTAGGTGGTAAGGCTCTAAAGCGAACTCCTTTGATGTTGTCAGAAAGTCGGGGTACCAACGACTTTTTTGTAGTGATTTGGATGGATCGAGCGGGTTCTGCGCGATCGCATCAAAGGCATAGACATTCCCGGCGCTTGCATCAAAGAGTTTTGGTAGTCGGAGAGAGAGCACTTCATCGCTTCCGGGAATTGGAAGAGCGGCGGGCATTTTTAGAAGACTACGGAAGGCCTCTTCTCGGCGGAGCGAATCGATCGTTTCGGCAAATTTGTCTTCGTAGGCAGCCGAACCGCATCCACCAAGAAACAGAGCCAGAGCACAAACGACCAAAGGCCACTTTAATATCAGAGTCATCGTTGATTTCAGGATCAAGGAGGAATAACATACGGGTCACAAACTCAGTGCCATTCTCCCCTCCTCGCCCAAAGACTGTCAACCGATCCGGCACTTGAGATACGCACTATGTGAAGAAAAAGGGCTCACGCATCTTGGATCTTTAGGCCGCTTACATTGTTTTCACGAGAGGACGAACAGCATCGGCCAAACTATGTTGTTCTCGATCCGCCAGCTTCTCGATGTTTCTCGGTAATAAAGCCCATTGCGAGGGATGCCTGCTCCGGGCAGCCAATTTTGATTCCGTCACGCCGCTGGACTTCTTCAATAGAGCGTGCAGCGAGCGTGAGTGATTCGTGGGTCCCCGCATCGAGCCAGGCACATTTTGAATCTAGCTGCTCAACACAGAGTTCCCCAAGATCCAGATAGTGACGAATCACATCCACAATTTCCGTTTCACCCCGAGCAGAGGGTGTTAGATCTGCTGCGATGTCTAGTACGCGATTATCAAAAAAATAGATTCCCGTGACGGCCAGATTTGATTTTGGTTGAGCCGGTTTTTCTTCAAGAGAGAGGGGCCGACCCTCGGGGTCGAGTTCCAACACACCGTAGCGATTTGCATCCTCGGTGGCCTTGACGAAGATAGTACCCCCCGACCTTCGAGACGTTGCAGTTGCCAATTGTTGCTCAAAGTGAGGCCCATAAAAAATATTATCACCAAGTATCATCGCCACATTGTCACTGCCAATGAAGCGGCGACCGATCCCATACGCTTCCGGCAGGCCATCGGGAGTCACTTGGACAGCGTATTGTAAAGAGATGCCCAGATCGTTTCCGTCCCCCAATAGATGCTCAAAGCTGCCGAGGTGATTTGGAGTCGAAATGATCAAAATGTCGCGGATTCCCGCCAAGATAAACGTAGAAAGCGGGTAGTGGATCATCGGCTTATCAAAAACCGGCAGCAACTGCTTACTCACAGTGCGCGTTTCCGGGTAAAGCCGCGATCCGGTACCCCCAGCCAGGATGATTCCTTTTTTGTAACTACTAATCGGCGCCATCATATTTGGTGGTGCGTTGTTAGTGACTATCCGACTCAGTTTCAAAACGCGACTCGTTGGATAAGCCAAGTCGCTCTCCGTGATATGTTCCATTGCAGATTCGCTGCACCCAGTCGGGATGTTCTAGGTACCACTGCACGGTCGCTTCCAAGCCTGCTTCAAAGAGGTGTGAGGGCGACCAGCCAAGTGTTTGCCTAATGTTATTGGAGTCAAGGGCATAGCGATGATCGTGGCCAGGTCGGTCTTCCACAAAGGCAATCTGCTTGCGTGTTGGTCGATTGGCGTCATCTGTTGTCAAGCGATCGACAATAGTACAAATCGCCTCCACAACAGACAAATTGGTCCGTTCGCAGTTACCACCGATGTGGTAGCTCTCTCCAGCGTTGCCTCGCCTGAGGACCGCTCGCAAGGCACTGCAGTGATCTTCGACATGCAGCCAGTCACGAATGTTTGTGCCATCGCCATATACGGGCAGTGATTTTCCGGCAAGTGCATTGAGGATCGTCAGCGGCACTAACTTTTCGGGAAACTGGTAAGGCCCATAATTGTTCGAACTGTGGGTGATGAGTGTGGGCAGGCCGTAGGTCTGTTGGTAGGCTCGTACAAAATGGTCTGCCCCCGCTTTGGAAGCTGCATAGGGAGAGCTGGGGGCGTATGCGTCTCCTTCGCGTGCCTTGTGGCCCGGTTCTATCGATCCATACACCTCATCGGTCGAAACATGCAGAAAACGAAAGGAATGTTGCTGTTGGGTTGAGCGAGTTCGCCA
This sequence comes from Planctomycetota bacterium, assembly GCA_014237955.1. Taxonomy (GTDB): domain Bacteria; phylum Planctomycetota; class Planctomycetia; order Pirellulales; family UBA7805; genus UBA7805. Next base: position 3,695 of record JABABY010000119.1, on the reverse strand, counting down.
GTATTCAAGTGCACACTCCAATAAAACGGAAGTTCCGATGACATTGGTGGAAATACAATCAGCGGGTCCGTCAATCGAGCGGTCGACATGTGACTCAGCCGCAAAATGGAGGATTGCCTGTGGCCGGTATTGGGCCAGCACACTAGATACGGTTGTCCGGTTGCGGATGTCCCCCTGTACAAAAATATGTCGCGGGTCATCGACGACACCCCGCAGGGAATCGAGATTACCGGCATAGGTCAGCAGATCGAGATTGATAACTTGTCCCGGGAATTCTTGGATCCAATGGCGGACGAAACAGCCGCCGATGAATCCAGCACCACCGGTAACAAGGATGGTCTCCACAGCAATGCGCCTTAAGAAAAGAAAGGGAATTCTGGTAGTGATTGAACCTGCGAGTACCCTCGGCAGGATTCGAACCTGCGACCTACGGTTTAGGAAACCGTTGCTCTATCCCCTGAGCTACGAGGGCGACCCTATAAATATAGTGGTTTTCTTGCACTCCTAAATCCGATACAATTACGGTACACCCGTTGGTACTCCTTCCCAGGTAGCCCGGGTTTAACCGTTGCTCTTAAATCAAGGGTTTTAGGAGGCATTTAGCATGGTTGTTAATTCTACCAAAAAGAAACCCAAGAAACCGTATCCTTCCTACCCGCTTTTTGCCCACGGCAGCGGCCAATGGGCCAAGAAAATCAAGGGTCAGACTCGATATTTTGGCCTATGGGCCGACCGCGATGCCGCCCTTGAGACCTACCAGTACTTCGTTGTGGGCAAAACTCCGCCCTCTCAGGAGCAGGAGGGTTTAACGGTGCAGCAGCTAGCCAACACCTTCTTGGCATCCAAGGAGATGGAGGTGGATAGCGGCAATATCACCAGATACCACTGGCAGAACTACCGCGATACATTCCGCGAACTGGTAGAGATACTAGGCAAGAAGAAACTTGTTTCCGAGCTATCCGCAAAAGACTTCGCCAAGTTGCGGGCGAAATGGGCGAAGGGGTTTAGCACCTCCCGACTCCAGAACTACATCACCCGCACTCGTTCGCTTTTCAAATGGGGCTATGAGTCAGATGAAATTGAAAAGCCGGTTAAATTCGGGCCGGACTTCAAAGGGGCATCGGCCCGGGCCAAGCGGAAGGCCAAGTATGAGCAAGGCAGGAGGGACATAGATGCCGACAATATCCTCTTTTTGCTAGAGGAAGCGAATGCCAACCTGCACGCTTGGATACTCTTGGGTATCAACTGTGGATTCGGTAATGGTGATTGTGCCGAGCTGAAGAAAACCGACATAGACCTCAAGGGTGGTTGGGTGGATTACCCCAGGCCGAAAACCTATGTCCATAGACGCTGTAAGCTATGGCCGGAAACAGTGGAAGCACTCACGGAAATAATCAACGACCCCGCGCCAGTCGCAGCACCAGAATTTGAACCGCGCGTATTCAGAACCATTTGGGGCACACCATTTATTAAGGTGCAGCAAACGAAGAACGGTCGCTGGTACAAGGATGATGCGATAGCAAAGGAGTTTACGAAACTCCGCAATAGCCTGGAACTGTCACGAGAAGATATCACCTTTTATGATCTTCGCCGAACGTTTGAAACCATAGCGGGTGGGTGCCGTGATCAGGTAGCGGTTGATTGTGTAATGGGTCACGTAGATGATTCAATGGCGGCAGTCTACCGACAGGGCATCGAAGATGAACGATTAGAAAAGGTGGCTAATCACGTTCGTGAGTGGCTATTAGCCGAGTAGATACCTTTGACATTTCTCAAATGTCGAAAGAAAAAAAATAGTTTCCAAAATAGCTTTTGACATTTCTCAAATGTCTAAACGTCTTTCTAGACGTAATTTCTTTTGGCTCTAAAACTGGACAAACGTTAGTTAATTTGTCCGTTCTGTAGGAGTCAAAAAATGCTACTTACCCCACCTCAACTTTCCCAAAGATGGCAAGTTAAAATCTCCAAGATTTACGGTTGGATCAATTCCGGCGAACTCGTTGCGGCCAATATGTCCTCGGGCGATTCTCGCCCACGGTGGCGCATTACCGAAGCTGATGCCGTTGATTTTATGCGAAAGCGAATGACGGCGGCCCGAACTGAGGCGACGCGACGCAAGCGCATCGAGAAGCCCGTTAAGGAATACGTGTAGGGACAAAAAAAGGCCCCGGGGCGTCATCCCGAGGCCTAAACCAACTAAACCCTTCTAGGAACTAAAAAGGATTTTAGACAGTGATTACATCATACAATGCCGATTCCGGCATTCAAGAAAAATATTTTCCACTATCATGTTTACCCAAACCTTTAGAGGCTTTTACCGATGAGGCAGCAGCGGCAATAGGTGTTGAGCCCGCACCGATAGCCTTAGCGAGTTTATGCTGTTTGGCTGGGTGTATCGGCAATAGTCGTGTTATCGAGATTAAACCGAACTCCGACTATCGGCCTGCCTCCATATGGGGAATGCAAATAGCAGACATATCTGCAAAAAAATCCCCCATCTATCGGGCTGCCACTGAGCATCTCAAGGAAAAACAAAAGGCCGCGTTCGCATTATGGGAAGAAGAATTAGCTCAATGGGATTCAATACCAAGAGATCAACGTAACGAACCGGAGCCTGTCTGCCCCCAGACATTAGTTGATGAGTCAACTATGGAGGGATTAATTTGGTGCCTCCACCAGAACCGAAGAGGCGTAATAGTAATAAAAGAGGAACTTGCAGGATGGATTGCAGGTGTAGATAAGTATCGGAAAGGCGGGAAGGTTGGCAGCGGTGACGCTGAGCAGATGCTAACGATTTATGATCAGGATCATATTACGGTAAATCGTAAGAACAGTAGACCTATTCTCATTCCAAATGCCCACGTATCCATATTTGGAAATATACAACCAGCAGTCTACAAGGCATGCTTTGAGGGGAAGCTGTCACAAAACGGGTTACTTCAACGGTTTCTTGTATGTGCGCCGCCCCGACCCCTATACCGTTGGAGTGAGCAAGAAGTATCCCCAGAGAAAAAAGAAGGGTTGGGTCACTTATATGATCAACTATTGAAATTAGGTTCCAAAGATGGCAATCCAGTTCCCATATCGATGGGTGATGAAGCAAAGGAACGCTGGATAGACTTCGTAAATACACATGGTGCAGCAGGTGATCACTTAGCAGGGATGGATGGAGCATTCCATTTTAAGGCAGAAGGTCATGCGTCGCGGCTAGCGTTGGTCGTTCACTGTGCCAGGTATGTGGATACTTCTACCGCTGGCGTAACGGCAAGAGTGGATCTTCAGTCCATAAACGCTGGTATCACGCTAGCTCTGTGGTTTCTATCAGAGCAGCAAAGGCTCCGAACCCCACCTAACATCCAGATTCTACGGCTTGTCGAAAAGAACAGACACCGGATAACCCCTCGCGAGCTGTGCCAGAAGTCGCGTTTGCACCGGAATGTAGATGAAGCTGAAAAAACACTCCGCGAAATGGAGCGATCTCAATTATTAGAGAGCAGCACAATAAACCCGCCAGCGGGTGGAAGACCTTCAATGAAATTCATCATAAGCCCGGAAGGCTACAAACTACTCGATAGATAGCCCGTCTACAAAACCCCAACAAATGCCGAGGAATCAAGAGTTTCGTAGACACTAAGCAACGAAACAGAATTAGCATAATTTGTGTCTGTTCATTGGACACCCGCTATCGAGATAAA
>JABABY010000118.1 GCA_014237955.1 Planctomycetota bacterium | reverse complement strand
CAGTTTTTTTTCGTGCTCTTTTGTTCACGCATCATAAGCCCTTTTCTAGTTAAGTGCATCTCGTGCCTCTTTCTGGCCGTTGTCATGGTACTCAACGTGCTTGCCATTTTCGGGCCGTTCCGCACCTACCGGCGGCACAAAGAGAATCAGAAGTAAGAAAGCCAGCGTGAGTCTGCTGTACGTCTTCATAGAATTGCCAATGGTTAGGGTGGTGGTCGCCGCTCGATCCAATCGAGTAAGCCCTACTCTGCCCGTTATTGTATCAGACTATTTAAATGGTTATTCGCTAAGCGGCGATGGCCGCAGGCCACCTTGCCGCCAGTCTTTGTTAGCGGCTGTTGATAAACATCAATATAAGTCCTAAAGCGAGCATGCCTATACCGATACCACCCACGATGAAACACCACCACACGCGACCCATACCTCGAACGGCTCCTTTGGAACGCCGAATTATGCGCCATGCTTGGAACGCCAGAAAAACGGAGTACGCTGAGCCAAAACCCAATATCCAGATAACTGAGAATACGATGCCACGAATTAGAAGGGAATTGACATGGCACTGTAACTCGGCGAAATACTCGGCTTCTTGAACGGAGTCATCTTCCGGTAAGGAATTCGTCACGACGGGAGGGACGTAAGAGTTTTCTGCCATCTGTGTTATCCAGCGAAGAGCTGCTAATGGTAGGTGTGGCCGTCACCGCCCACACCGGGGATTAAAAGTTAAATCACACATTCATTGTATGAGAACGTGACAAATAAGCCAAACATCGAAGGTGACCCGGCTACGCCGGACCTTGCGGCCACGACTTGTTGGCGGTGGGACTACGCTCAGGCTCGTTCCTGGCTAACTCGCAAATCCGGAATTGCTACGCGGCGACAATGGTTGGTGGCCAGACGACGACATCGAGACGGCGACTGAATTGGAGCAGAGCAGGCGGCCCTTTGATGTCGATTCCATGAGGATGAAGGAGATCGTTTCTCGTGATCGAAGCCTCGGCTTGCTGAAGCGACCAAGGATGGTGGTGGACTTCAGCCCGATAGATCGGGCCCTTCGGCGATCGCGCATAGAGACAGTAACGCTCGGTGAGCCAGTGTTCGAGTGAACCAGCCTTGCTCTCGTAGGGCGCACCTGTGGGCCGATACGTAGCTTCAAATTCGATGCCGCGTGGTCGCGCGAGGCGGAACGACTTGTACTGCACCTCCGCAGGAAGCCCGCCTAAGCTCATTCGGGAATGGAAGTAGGGAAGGTGGTAGAAACGGCGAGCTGCCCATACGGCGAAAGCATTCGCGGCGTCAAGACTAAGAAACCAGACACCCGGCCGACCCTCGGCTTCCACGTAAAGCCGCACGTTTAGCTCAGGAAAGGCAGAGAAATACGGGAGATCTGGCAGAGGTCGCCGCATGACACTCTGCATGCGGAAGGGGATGATTCCGACCCAGGCTGTTCCGTCGAATTCCTGAACTTCGAGCGCTGGAGGGACCAGCGGGCGCAGCTTCGCAGCCGGAACTGGCCAGTGGGCAAACAACAGGTCGCACCAAGACTGCCGCATCGTCCATTTGCGATTGGGGACCGCCCAAGGTCGATGATCAACTCGCGAGAACACAGAATGGTCAAACAAAGTTGCTCGCCCAATGGTGGGTGACAGTGGTCGCCGCTCGTCGCCAAGGCGAACGACGTTGAATCACCAAGTATTGTAACATACGGGACAGCGTTGGGATTGCTAAGCGGCGATGCCGGAGCCTACGGCGACGGCACATTGCCACCATGTGTTGTTGGCTGGCCGCCGCCACTGCCCCCAACTCCGAACTCTGCACGAGAGCCAGCCGCGAGCAATCCCCACAGTCCAAAGGCCCCTAGTGGCAAGAAAAGCGACGGTGCATAAATTCCAAAGACGATCAATCCAGCAACCCATCCCCAGAATTTTCGTTTGTGGATGCCGTACGCTACGACCTCCACACCAGCCGCAATCAACGCGCAAAAAATGAATAGAAAGACGCTGACACCCGTCGCAGCGGACGCGTCCAGATTGCCACCGTCATCTAACGTCAAGAGAAAGGGTAATGAAAGGCCCAACAGGAGGTACAGAACCGCACTAATGTGAAGACAAACGAGCGCAACGCCAACGCGACTCTTCACAAGCGGATTTGCCGTTCGACTCGAAGGTGGGTCGTAAGGGTTTATTGCCATATCTTTGGATCTGCCAATGGTTGTGACAGTGGTTGTGACAGTGGTCGCCGCTCGAACCAATCGAGCTAGCGCCCGCTCTGCCAGTTATTGTATCAGATGGTTTAAAAGGTTATTTGCTAAGCGGCGATGTGCGCAGCACACCTTGCCACTAGGGTTTGTTGGCGGTTGCGTTACGGGTTCGGCTTCCATCAGTGTTGCCATTGATCTCACACCATACGGTCCGCAATCGTTTAGGAAGTGCCATTCACGCAAAGCACCCCTTAAAAGCGATCCCTAGCACTTATTTTCTGGCCTGCGGGACGTAAGAGGGTGGCCGGCAGACGCAAAATTCGCTCGCACAGTTCGCCATATATACTTTCAAACAATTCTTGATCACGGTTGCTGAGATTATCAGAATTAGAAGAGCGATCTCGAATAGTTGGAAATCGATTGCGACCAGAACTATCTACCATTAGAAATTCGCATACCTGCTCTTTAACAGTTTCCAATTGCTCATACTTTACAACCAAAATTGGATATGGGAGTGTGGATTGGCAATTCACCCAATTGTCAAAGTGTTCCTCCAACTGGAACAAGTCTTTACCGTGTTCCAAGTAATCCCTCAACTCCCATGACTCGTTGAAAGAATCCCTCGATAGCTTATCGCACGTCAATCTGCTGCAAGCAAACCGAGCAAAGTTGCGTGAAAACAGAGAGATCACGGCATTAATCGGATCGCCGACTAGGTATACTACGCGGTATTGTGGCCGCACCTCAATTCTCAAACCTTTCTCTGATCCCACAGGATGCCGAAGATGCTTGTAGACACCGAAATCCCATGGCCATGGGCCACCGTCCCACTTGTCGTAAATATTCAGGCCCACCTCGCGACAGAACTGATACATAAAGGTTGTCCCGACGCCCCCAAAAGACGTAATCTGAACTTCATGCCTCAGGCGCCGTGGGTGAAAGACCCGCGACGCGAAGCACGATAATGCTCTAGGCATGCTCTTCAGTGTTTCTATATTCACGAGAGGATCGCTTGATTTGTTTCAGTGGGACAGATTCAGGTCAGTTAGAAGTGACGATCTCATCAGTTTCTAATCGCAATGTCCGTTGACGGAATCTCAGGTTCACTTGCTTGCGTCAATGCCGCGCCTGCGCCATCTTGCGGCGTCGTTGCTCATGCAGTCGCGGTGAATCACCCAAGTATAGTCCACCGGACGCAGTTGCCCCAGACTGCTATGAAGCCGTTCCTCGTTGTAATCCTTGATACATAAAATGGGGGCACTTCAGGTCCGTCGTCCCTTCGGGGATTACAAGCCTTTTCCTTAGATATTGAATTAACCGCACTCACTCAAGGGATTGCCTAGTGAAGCGATGGATGATTCATTGTCCCGGCAGAATCTTCGATATCTCCGCTCGCAAACGAGGAATTATCTTTCTTGCACCGACCTGCAACAAATGGTCATCATCCAGATACATGACGTCACGGCCATCCAAGGCCAATACTCCTGAATCAGAGGAATAAAGATCGTATGTTGGGAGAAAATGTACATGGTCGTACGATTCGGCTAACAATCGAACTACCCCGCGTCCCTTTTCAGTGGGTGCATCGAGCTTAGTTGTTACAAACTGTCTCTCACCAGCTATGGGCTTAATGTGTTTGCTAGCCAGCCATTGCATCGCATTGACATTACCACATGGAAATCTTGGCGGGTCTTCAATTAACAATACTTGAGAGCCTTGTTGTTTCGCAAAGTCAACAAAAGCTCTAGCGGCGGGTATGTCACTTTTCAACCAAACCATTCCCACGACCACAAGCCTGGGTTTCCAGGTTTCAATGTGCGATAGCTTTGCATGATGGAAGCGAGTAATTTCCTGTTTGTCTTTATTGCTTGAAGGCGAGATGTCGACGAACGGATGCACTCCACGCATGCAATAAAATGCTGCGGAAATGCCATCTTCTCTAGCGACGGTAGCTATTGCGTCGCTCCACATACAACCGTGGGAATCGCCGATTACAACGATTTCTGGGGCAATCGATCGGTTGCCGATACGGATTCCCTCGCCAAAAAATGCATCAGGCTGGTAATAGGGGTTTTCGATAACCGTTGTGGCAAAGCGTGGGACATTTAACAACTGGTAAGGACGGGGAGGGAAGTCGAGTCCCTTCTGGTTAGGACTGCAGTCAAAAGTAATGTATCGAGCCTCAGAATATGCCGTTGTGTCGTAATACCTCTGACCCAAGGCCATCTAGCTCGCCGTCCTTGTATTGAGCCTCAAATTTCTTCTGGCCGTTTTCATCCCACTCAGTGTAAAGGCCATCTAGCTTGCCGTTCTTGAAATGAACCTCGTACTCTTTTTGGCCGTTGGTATTCCACCCAACAACGATGCCTGAGCCATCCACAACCTTTGTAATGGGACAAGGTTTGCCATCAGGTTTCCAAACAGATGCCGAGATTAGCTTTCCCTCTTTGTGATATCTCTCTGACGCTTTCTGGCCGTTTTTGTACCAACGAATCTCAAGGCCATCTTTCTTGCCGTTCTTGTAATGGCTCTCTGATTCCTTCTGCCCGTTATCATACCACCAAGTCTCAAGGCCTTCTTTCTTACCGTTCTTGTAATGCCACTCGCGCTCCGTCTGGCCGTTTTCGTACCAAAAAGTCCCCCGCCCATTTTTGACGCCGAACCCGTGGTCGCCCAACCGACTTACGGCGACTGGTCGGCACGCTGTTTACGCCGGATACGATCCTTCGCTGGCATCGGCAATTGGTAGCTACAAAGTGGGACTACAGAAACGCTGAAAACGGCGAGCAAACGATACATATCTCGTTGACCACGAAAAAGAGACCTGGACCCTTTTGGTTTCTCTGGTTCGACTATCTTCGGCAGGTCAGAATGTGATGGAAATCAAGATGCCCAATAGCCTGTCACCGATGATTCAATGCTAGCATGGATGCAATCCGCTATGATCGTGCCCCGGTTCGGTAAATAGTTATGTGTCGTACTGATTTCGCTCGGCCAGTTGCTGATCGTATCAAAACCAGCGCGGGCCCGATTTCTCGTAGCGACGGCGGCGTTTTTTGACCGATCATATCTTTATCAGCGGTGGCGGTTCGTTTGGAGTGGGCGGTGCCAATGGTGGGCCAGGCGGAGGCGCGTCAGGAGTTACGATTACCGGGTGATCCCGTTATTGCTATTTTTGCGTAGAAACAAGTTGAGAACCTATGAGAAACATCGGCCCATTGATTCGGTTCGCTTTCCTATCATTGCTCACGTCGGCCGCTGCGCCGTATGCCGAGGCACAGGCACAGCGACCGCATCCAGTAGCTGACACCAGGATACCCAGCGATCGGGTACAAGTGGTGCTGATCAAGAACGCCCTGATCGCTCTGAACCACGCCAACGTCTCAGGCAACTACACGGTGCTCCGAGATCTTTGCTCACCACAGTTGCGTGAGCGGCAGAAGGCATCGGACCTCACTCTCGCATTCCGTGATACCCACGACCGCAGCCGTGACTTGAGCTTTGTACTGACAATGAACCCCATCCCAGCGCAATCACCGATGTTCTCGACCGATGGACGGTTGCGGCTCGTCGGATACTTTCCCACCCGACCACAGGAATTGCATTACGACCTGACCTTCCTGAAGACGGCAAAGGGGGACTGGTGGATTGACGGCATCGTTATTCGTAGCCAACAACCAGCAATAGCCAACCGCCCACGGAATCCAGTCCGCTGAATAAGTGAGCAATCTTCTACTTGCCTAGGACCGCACAAATCGACTGCAGGCTCTAATGCAGTCCCGGATGCGACACGGGTGCGACGACGCAAAAAGCACGAGACGGTTTGCAATGTTCGGAGGTTCGATTCCTCTCAACTGCTGCGTTTTACGGCTCCTGCCCCTCACCCGCTCGGTGATCAGGTTCTCCCAGTGATTGTGTCGAACTGGCCATTTGATACTGCCCGCCGCAGTGGTAGATAAACTCTGCGCAATCGGTACAACCGGTCTTAAGACCGACGATCCAACCAGATCAACCCGTATTAAACAACCTTATGCTGGGTTGGTTTCCGATAAATTCAATGTTCACGATAAATTCAATGTTCACGATAAATTCAATTAGGTATCACTCTGTATACTAGCAGGTAATGAAATCATGATATCCCGATCACGACAATCACGAAGTACACTGTTAGTCGTCGTTTTCCTGCTACAATCGATCATTTCAGGTGCAGCTCACGCTCAGTTCATTGTGGATTCGGTAGCCGGCGGTGGCGGCGGCTCAACTGGCGGTACTGTTTCTTCTGTGGCTGGAGGAATTAGCTCCAGCGCTGCGGGCGAGAGTTCTGTCGCTTA